>CAZZGU010000136.1:0-7025 GCA_964653755.1 uncultured Nigerium sp.
GGAAGCGTGCAGCACCGCCAGGACGGGACCACCCGTCTCAGCTTCACCCGGACGTACCCGCACCCCATCGCCTCCGTCTGGGCCGCGCTCGCCGAACCCGTGCGCGTCGCCCAGTGGTGGGCGCAGGCCGACGCCTTCGAGCTCCGCGAGGGTGGAGCGGTCCACCTGCAGTGGCTTAATCACGACGCGGAGGGCTGGGCGCCCGAGGCGTCCGGGACCGTGACCGCGCTGGCCGTGCCCTGGCTCCTCGAACTCGACACGGACGCCCAGGGAGTGCTCCGCTTCGAGCTCGTCGCAGAGTCCGACGAGAGCACGCGCCTGCTGTTCACAGCGACGAGGCCCCTCGACGTCACCTACGAGGCCAAGATGCTCGCCGGGTGGCACTGGCGGTTCGACGCGCTCGCCGAACTCCTTGACGGGACGCCCGTCGTCTGGGAGCACTGGCCACGCGACGTGTGGCTGGCCCACCAGCGCCGCTACTCGGAGAAGCTCGGCTGGGGCGGCTGACCCCACCGGGCGCCCGAGGGGTCGACGACGAGCACGCGGAGATCACCGCCCTCCTCGATGACCAGGAGATCCTCGTCCCGGTGGCCGGCGAGCGCCGCCAGGACGCGCTCGGCGTCCCACGCGGCGGGGACGCCGTCGAGCCGGCCCCACACCTCGACGCGAGCGCCGGTCGCGCGCGTGATGGCGTGGTCCAGTTCGGGGTCGCCCACCCCGACCAGCACCACGGAGCGGGGGCCCTCGTCGCGTCCGGGCACCTCGACCTGCCGGTCCTGGCGGAACACGGCCCCGTGGTACGCCGAGATCGCGGCCGCACCGATCAGGACACCCAGCCCGTAGCGCATCGAACGCAACGTCGTGCCGCTCACCTGGGCTGCCACCACGTCCTGGAAGAAGGTGAATGCGACGGTGATGAGGGCGACGACGGCCGCGATGCCCGCCACGCCGAACAGCACCACCACGTACACCCGGCGCGTGAGCGAGGCCACCTCCGCCTCCGGCTCGGTGGCGACGGCGCCACGAATGCTGCGCCAGAAGACCCACCACACGGGCACGCCGACGACCAGGAGCGTGATGGCAGCCAGGAGCGTGTTGCGCACCGGCATCCCCAGGTCGATGCCGGGGGTGGCCGACTCGATGAGCGCGACCAGCATCGTCCCGACGCCGGTCGCGGCGGTGATGAGGGCGATTCCGGAGACGAGGTACTCGTACACCCGCCGGACCTCCGTCCGACTCTCGCGGCCCTCGCCCACGATCGTCCGGTGGTACCACCACACCAGCGCACCGGTGAGGATCGCGGCCACCTCGGTGGTCGCGCTGGCGAAGTGCCGGACGGCCGGCGCGCCGCCCCGGTCGCCGAGGAACCACACGAGCACGCTCCAGAGCAGGCGGCTGGCAGCCACGAGCGTGAGGACGAGCCCGCCGCCCACGCCGACGGGCAGCGCGTACACCAGCCACAGGGTTCCACGGGGGAGACGGATCGCCGTCATCACCCAGTAGAGGACCCATACCACGGCCCCCGCCACCAGGAGGGAGACCCCCTCGGCGAGCGCGAGCGTTCCTCCGAGGATCTCGCCGGGGCGCAGCAGCAGGTCGAGGGCCGTGCCCAGGGTAAGGACCGTCCCCGCGGTCGCCAGCACCAGGCCCAGCACCGAGCCCAGCAGGAGGTGCGGGACGCGCCGGTCCTCGTCCAGTGAGCGTTTGGCGACGATCCAGTGCCCGGCCCACAGGGCGCCCCACGCGAGGAGCCCGCCCGCGGCGTCCCCGTCGAACGCGACGGGATCGATGGCCCGCGCGAGGAGTTCCTGCAGGGACGTGGCGGCCATCAAGGCGCCCGCAAGGGCGGTGAGTGTCACGTAGGCGGCGTAGAGGTTGGAGGACGCCTCGGCGGGATCGGCCCGGTGACGGCGCCACGTCCACCAGGCCAGCCCGAGGGTGAGAGGAAGCCCGACGATCACGAACGCCAGGGCCTGGGCCAGCGCGTAGTCGGTGTCCTCCCACTGGGCCGGTTCGGCTCCGAAGAGGCGTCCCAGCAGCTCGGTAGCCCCGATCGCGACCACCAGCCAGAGCGCGAACATCAGGACGTACTGGAAGAAGCGCCGCACGCTCCGGGCGTCGATCCCGGGCGTTCCCGGGTGCCGTCGACGGGAGGCCCCGACGATCAGGACCAGCAGGCCCACGACCAGCGCCAGGCTGAAGACGGTCACGAAGATCCCCATGACGGGCCCTCCTTCACTTGCAGGCGTAGACGGGCCAGGGGTTGCCGGTGATGATCCAGCGGTCCCCGGAGGCCATGAGCTCGAACGTCTCCCGGTGTTCCCAGGAATCGAGCAACCCCGTGCCGGAGTACTCGGTCAGGTTCAGCGTCACGGTGGCGCGCCCGCCGGTGGTCTTCGTCCCGGCCACTGTCATCGACAACCGCTGCGGGCGATAGAGGTTGCGCAGGGGGGCGGTGCACCCCAGGGCCGGGTCGAGGAAGGCCACCGCCTCCTCGTCATCGGAGTCGATGATCGCGAGCACGTACAGCTGGACGGTGCCCTCCGGCGTCCGCGGATCGAGGTCGGGGAGCTGCCGGTTGGCCGAGAAGAGTCCTGCGATGACGGCCATGACCACCACCAGGCCGGCCACGACCGCCAGCACGATGTTCGGGCGTGCGCTCATGTGCCAAGGGTCCACCTTTGCGCCGACAAGGGGAAGGGGCGCATCAACCCCGTCGTTCTCACGCGGCACGGGCCTCAGCAACGGGTGGCAGGATGTCCCCGTGTATTCCTCCATGCTCGTGCTCGTGCTGGACATCCTGGGGACTTTCGCTTTCGCCGTCAACGGGGCCTTCACGGCGGCGCGCGCCGCCCGTCTGGACATCGTGGGCATCCTCGTGCTTGGTGTGACCACGGCCGTGGGTGGGGGCATCCTGCGCGACATCCTGATCGGCGCCACCCCCGCGAACGCGTTCGTGCACTGGTCCTACCTGGCCGTGGCCGCGTTCGGGTCGATCATCGCGTTCTTCATCACGCGACTCCCGCGGCTGCTGGAGTGGCCGATGGTCATCCTGGACGCCATCGGGCTGAGCCTGTTCTGCGTCAGCGGCGCCAAGATCGCGTGGGCCGCCGGACTCGACCCCACCCCGGCCGCGATCCTCGGCGCCATCACCGCCGTCGGAGGCGGAACCATCCGGGACATCATCATCGGCGACATCCCGTCGATCCTGACCAGCGACCTCTACGCGATTCCCGCGCTTCTGGGCGCGGCGATCACGGTGCTGGGCCTGTCGCTGACGCTCCCCGACGTCCCGATGGCGATCGCCGGCTTCGCCTCCTGCTTCGCCATGCGGATGGCGGGGGTGGTGTTCAAGCTCGAGGCACCGCTCGCGCGGGCGAGCTCACATCACTGACGCTCCACGAGCATCACTGACGCTCCACGAGCATCACTGACGCTCCACGAGCCGACGCAGAACGTCAGCTGGCCGCCGCGTCAGCTGGCCGCAGCCTCGGGCAGGTGGCTCTTCTTGCGCTTGCGGGCCTCCCGGTCGAGCTGCTGGTCCATCTCGAGGGCAGGGTGGGCGTGGGCCGGATGGCCGACGAGCTTGGCCGGGACGCCCGCCACGGTCGAGTGGGCCGGGACGTGGTCGAGGACGACGCTGCCGGCCCCGATCTTGGCGCCCTCCCCGACGACGATGTTGCCGAGCACCTTCGCGCCAGCCCCGATCATGACTCCGCGGCCGATCTTCGGGTGCCGGTCCCCGATGTCCTTGCCCGTGCCGCCGAGGGTGACCTCGTGGAGCATGGAGAAGTCGTCGCCGACGACGGCGGTCTCGCCGATCACGACGCTGGTGGCGTGGTCGAAGAGGATGCCCTTGCCGATCCGGGCGCCCGGGTGGATGTCGACCGCGAACACCTCCGAGATCCGGCTCTGGGCGTACAGGGCGAGCGCCTCGCGGCCCTGCACCCAGTAGTGGTGGGCGATCCGGTACGCCTGGAGCGCGTGGAACCCCTTGAAGTAGAGCAGCGGTTGGGAGTAGCCGCGGCAGGCCGGGTCGCGGGTGACGACCGCCTGCAGGTCGGCGCGGACGGCGTCCGCGATGCGGGGGTCCGCTTCGAAGGCGGCGTCCATCATGTCGCGCAGGGTCAGCGACGTGACCGTGGAACTGCCCAGCTTGCTGGCGAGGATGTAGCTGAGGGCACACTCGAGCTTCTGGTGGCTCAGGACCACGGCGTAGAGGAAGCTCGCGAGCGCCGGTTCGCACTCGGCGTCGCGGGTGGCCTCAGCGCGGACTTGGTCCCAGATCTCCTCGTTGGCGACTCGCATCATGGGGCCCATCATGCCTGACCGGACGCCGCGCGTCGCGGAAATTGTTGAGGATAAAATGACTTGACGTCGAGCGCAGGGCCGTCTAGCCTCTCGGACATGCACACTGCCGCCCGGACCGGAAGCGTTCCCGGCGCTTCGCGCGCCCTCGCCCGGCTGTGCTCGTGCTGTTGTCGAATGCCGGCCTGACCGCCCCGGCCGCCGGGCCTCGCGCGCCCCGCTCCTACCGACCAGGACAGCACAGCTCCTACCGACCAGGACAGCACAGCTCCTACCGACCAGGACAGCACAGCTCCGACCGACCAGGACAGCACACGCCCCGATCGCCCCACCCGGTGCGGGCTCTGCAGCGGCAGATCCGTGACCCGAGCCAAGCGCCTCGTGGTGGGATGTGTTCTCCGCCCAACCCGCCGCCCGTACAACAACCGCCGTCCGCCGAACGTGCTGTTGACCCAACTTCCCCCCCCACCACCACATCCTGCTCATGAAAGGCAAGCACATGCAGATCTTCGATGACGTGACGGCCCTGGTCGGACGGACCCCGCTGGTGCGGATCAACCGCCTGTTCGGTGACTCCGCCGCGACGGTCCTGGCCAAGCTCGAGTTCTACAACCCCGCCAACTCCGTCAAGGACCGGATCGGCGTCGCGATGGTGGACGCGGCGGAGGCGTCCGGCGCTCTCGTCGCGGGGGGCACGATCGTCGAAGCGACCTCGGGCAACACCGGCATCGCCCTGGCGATGGTCGGGGCGGCCCGCGGCTACCGCGTCGTGCTGACCATGCCTGACACCATGAGCCGCGAGCGGCGTGCACTTCTGCGCGCCTACGGCGCCGACCTCGTGCTCACCCCGGGCAGCGAGGGCATGCGCGGCGCCGTCAACCGCGCCGAGGAGCTCGCCGCGGAGACCCCGGGGGCCGTGCTCGTGCGCCAGTTCGCGAACCCCGCCAACGTCGACATCCACCGCCGCACCACGGCCGAGGAGATCTGGAACGACACCGACGGCACCGTCGACATCATCGTGGCCGGGATCGGCACCGGCGGCACCATCACCGGCGTCGGACAGGTTCTGAAGGCGCGCAAGCCCGAGGTGCACGTCGTCGCGGTGGAGCCGGCCGAGTCCCCGCTGCTGTCGGGTGGCTCTCCTGGTCCCCACAAGATCCAGGGGATCGGCGCCAACTTCATCCCCGCGATCCTCGACCGCAGCATCATCGACGAGGTCCTGCCCCAGAACTCCGAGACCGCCGTGGCGTGGGCCCGTCGGGCCGCCCGCGAGGAGGGCCTCCTGGTCGGACTGTCCTCCGGGGCCGCCCTGGCCGCGGCCGCCGAGGTCGCCGCCCGGCCGGAGAACGCCGGGAAGACGATCGTCGTCGTCATCCCCAGCTTCGGCGAGCGCTACCTGTCCACGATCCTGTACGCCGACCTCCTCGACTGAGAACGTCCCTCGACCGGAAGAGCCCTTGACATGACACGGCACCCCGAAGCCCTGCACCCCGAAACGCTGCACCCCGAAACACTGGCCGTCCACGCCGGCCAGGAGACCGCCGACCCCGCCACGAATGCCCGCGCGGTGCCGATCTACCAGACGACCTCGTACGTCTTCGACGACACCCAGCACGCCGCCGACCTGTTCGCGCTCAAGACACCGGGCAACATCTACACCCGCATCATGAACCCGACGCAAGCGGTCTTCGAGGCACGCGTGGCGGCGCTGGAGGGCGGCGTCGGGGCCCTGGCGACGGCGTCCGGCGCGGCGGCCATCACGTACGCCGTCCTCACGCTCACCCGCGCGGGGGACAACATCGTGGCCCTCTCGACGCTGTACGGCGGCACCTACGCCCTGTTCGCCCACACGTTGCCCCAGTTCGGCATCGAGACGCGGTTCGTCGACCCCGACCGTCCCGAGGACCTGGCCCGGCACGTCGACGACCGCACCCGGCTGGTCTTCGGTGAGACCATCGGCAACCCGTTGGTCAACGTCGTCGATCTCGACGCCTGGTCGGCCGCGGCACACGAGCACGGACTGCCGTTCATCGTCGACAACACCGTCCCCACCCCGTACCTGTGCCGCGTCTTCGACCACGGCGCCGACATCGCGGTGCACTCGGCCACGAAGTTCATCGGCGGCCACGGGACGTCGGTGGGCGGCGTCATCGTCGACTCGGGCCGCTTCGACTGGACGGCCCACGCCGACCGATTCCCCGGTCTGACCGGGCCGGACGGCGCCTACCACGGGGTCGTCTGGACGGACGCCGCGGGCGCGGCCGCCTTCATCATCAGGGCCCGCACGGTCCTGCTCCGGAACACGGGTGCGGCCATCACCCCGATGAACGCGTGGTTGTTCCTCCAGGGCCTGGAGACCCTCCACCTGCGGCTGGAGCGGCACTCCTCGAACGCGTTGACGGTCGCCCGGTACCTCGAGGAGCACCCGGCGGTGGCGTGGGTCAACTACCCCGGTCTGGAGTCCAGCCCCTCGAAGCCGGTGGCCGACCGCGTTCTCACCGGACGGGGCTACGGCGGCATCCTGTCCTTCGGGCTCAAGGCAGGACGGGAGGCGGGTTCGCGGTTCGTCGAGTCGCTCACCCTCTTCTCCCACCTGGCCAACATCGGCGACGCGAAGTCGCTGGTGATCCACAACGCGTCAACGACCCACTCCCAGTTGACCGAGTCCGAACTGGTGGCGGCGGGCGTGGCCCCCGAGATGGTCCGGCTGTCGGTGG
>CAZZGU010000137.1:0-6876 GCA_964653755.1 uncultured Nigerium sp.
GTTCGCCGACCTCTCCCGGGCGGTCGGTGTGGTGTCCCAGGAGACCTACCTCGTGCACGCATCGGTCCGCGACAACCTGCTCGCAGCGCGTCCGCAGGCCACCGAGGCCGAGCTCTGGGCCGCGCTGGAGGCCGCGCAGGTGGCCGAGCTCATCCGGTCGCTGCCCGACGGCATCGACACGATCGTGGGCGCCCGCGGGCACCGGTTCAGCGGCGGCGAGCGCCAGCGCGTCGCCATCGCCCGGACCCTGCTCGGCAACCCCAAGATCCTCGTCCTCGACGAGGCCACCAGCGCCCTCGACACCGAGACCGAGCGCGAGGTTCAGGCGGCCATCGACGTGCTCGCCGAGGGGCGCACCACGCTGACGATCGCCCACCGCCTCAGCACCGTGCGCGACGCCGACGAGATCATCGTCCTCGACTCCGGCCGGGTCGCTGAGCGTGGCACCCACGCTCAGCTCGTCGCCGCCGAGGGTCTGTACGCGCAGCTCGCCGCGGCCTGAGGGCCGCCCTCACCCCTCGCGGTGCCGCACCCCGTAGCCGCCGCGGGGGTAACGCCACGCCAGGCTCCCCGGCGCCGCGACGGCCAGACAGGCGCCGCACTCGAGGCAGGCGGCCTCGTCGACCGTGACCGAGCCGTCCGCCTGCGCCGCGTACACCCCCGCCGGGCACACCCGTTCCAACAGGCCGGCCGTTCCCGTCGCCCGGACCACCTCCTGGTCCACGTCGATGTGCGACGCCTCGTCGTCCACCTCGTAGCGGTTGACCGCCAGGCGTCCCGCGACCCCGCCCACGCCGCTCACAACGCCCTCCAGCCCGCGACCGCGTCGCCGACCATGTCGCGCAAACGCACCGGCGAGCGCCGCGCGGCGTCGCGCACCACGGCTCCCAGCCGACGCCGCGGCGTCCGGTCCTGGGTGTAGACCTCCCGCATCGCCCGCGCCAGCAGCTCCCCGTAATCGCCGTACAGCCGGGGACGCTCCAGGAAGGTGGGGGTGCGCTCGTAGGTGCGCAGGTCCTGGCCGACGAAGCCGGCCCAGAGCCGTTCGGGATAGCCCGCCAACCCGGCGCGACTCACGTCCCCCCTAGCCAGCGCCCGATCGACCCCCTCGGCCGCCGCGAGCGCGGAGCCCACGGCCAGGTCCATGCCCCGCACGGTCAGCCCCGTGTTCAGCGCCAACCCGGCCGCGTCCCCCACCACCACCAGCCCGTCGCCGACGACCTCCCCGACCATCGCCCGACCGCCCTCGGGCACGAGATGCGCGCCGTACTCCAGCAGTGCGGCGTCCGCCAGATACGGCGCGAGATAGGGGTGGGCGACGAAGCGCTCGAACAGCTCGCTCGCGGCCAGCCCGGACGCCGCCAGCGCGTCCAGCCGGACCACCACCCCCACGCCCACCGACGCCGTGTTCGTGTAGACGAAGCCGCCCCCGGGCAGCCCCTGGGTGGCGTCACCGACCACGGACCACGCCGCGCCCCGGCCCTCGGCCACCCCGAAGCGCGCCGAGATCGTCGCGGCGGGCAGGCCGAAGGTGCCCTTGACCCCCAGCCCCAGGTGTTCGGACGCCGGCGCGCCGCGCAGCCCGGCCGCCCGGGCGAGGAAGGAGTTGACCCCGTCCGCGGCGACCACCACGCGGCAGCGCACCTCGTCGTCACCGGCCCGGACGCCCACGACCCGGCCCTCGCTCAGCAGCGGCCCGTCGACGCGCACCCCCGGCAACAGGTGGGCGCCGGCCTCCTCGGCGCGCTCCGCGAGCCACGCGTCGAAGGGCGCCCGGAGCACGGTCACGGCGTTGACGGGCGCGGCGAGCGTGGCGTCGCTGTAGTCGAGCGCCACCGCCGACGGGCCGTTCAGCGTCACGGTGACGTGCCGCGTGATCGCGCGCTCCACGGGGGCGCCCGAGGGGAAACCCGGGAACACCTCCCGCAACGCGTGGGGGTACAGCACCCCGCCGGACAGGTTCTTCTCGCCCGGGACGCCCGCGCGCTCGACCAGGGCCACCTGCCGCCCGGCGCGAGCCAGCAGCAGCGCCGTGACCGAACCTGCGATGCCGGCGCCCACGACGACGACGTCGAAGTCCACGGGATCCGCGCTCACGCCCGCTCCTCGAGGGCGCGCGTCAGCGCGGGCAGCACGGCGGCCAGGTCGCCGACGACGCCGTAGTCGCAGACCCCGAACACCGGCGCCGTCGGATCGCTGTTGATCGCGACGATCGTCCCGGCGCCCTCGACGCCGACCATGTGCTGCAACTGCCCCGAGATCGCGACCGCCACGTACAGCTCGGGGGCGATCCGGAGCCCCGACACCCCCACGTAGCCGACGTCGGGCAGCCAGTCCGGGTCCTCGGCCAGCGGACGCGAGCGCGCCAGCGTCGCCCCGAGCGCGTTCGCCAGGGCGGTCACGTGGGCGAACTGCTCCGGGGTCCGGACGCCGCGGCCGAACGCCACGACGCGCCTCGCGGACCGGAGATCAGCATGCGCCGAGGGCCCGCCTTGCGCCGAGGGCCCGCCTTCCGGGACGCACAACACCGCCCGCTCGGGACGCCGCTCGGTCTGTTCGGCGATGCCGCCGTGCAGCGACCGGGTCACAGACTCGCGGTCCACCGCCACCACGCCCCCCAGCAGGGGCCACCCTGCAGCCCCGGCGATCGCGCCGAGCAGCACCCGGTCGCTCGCCCGCGACGACCCCAGCACCACCGCTGGTCCTGCCTCGGTCACCTGCCGGACGACCTCGGGCGCGCCCGACTCAGCCGCCTCACTCCCGACGACGACGGTGGTCACGTCGTCCCCGATCCCCGCAGCCACGCCTGCGAGGGCGGGGACGGCGTCCGCGCTGCAGGTGACGATCCAGACGCCGCTCACAGCACCCCCCGCTCCTGCAGGGCCGCGACCAGCGTCGCGGCCTCGACGACGCGCCGAGCCCGCACCGGCGGTTCCGGACGCCGACGCGCCATGACGTCGGGAGCGTGACCCAAACCCCCCCACTCGTTCACCGGCACCAGCTCGTTCACCGGCACCAGTTCGTTCACCGGCACCAACTCGTTCACCGGCACCACCTCGACGGGCTTGCGGCCGGCGGCGAGGATGTCACGCATGCCGGGCCGGGGGGCGGCCACGGCGTCCGCGGCGCAGCTGAACACCGCCGGCCCGCGCACGGCGTGACGCTCGGCCCCCGCGGCACGCGCCACGAGCCACTCGCCACCCGCGGCCTCGATCGCGGTCACGTCCAGCACGCACGGCCAGCCGAGCGTCCCCGCCAGGACCGCCGGCACGAGGCCCGCGCCGGCGTCCACCGAGGACTCACCCGTCAGCACCACCGCCACGGTGCCGACCCGCCGGACGAGCGAGGCGAGCGCCGCCGCCGTCGCGGTGGGGCCCAAGCCCGCGAGCGCGTCGTCAGCGGCCACCACCAGCCGGTCGAGCCCCCGCGCGAGCGCGGCCTTGCGGGCCATCGCCGATCCCGCCTCCGCGGGTCCCACGGTCACGCCGACGAGTTCGGCGCCCACGGCGTCCGCGAGGCGGCGGCCGAGCTCGATCGCCGTCGGGTCGTACTCGCTGAGGGACGCCCGCGCGCGACCCCAGTCGACGCGGCCGTCAGCGGTGACGGTGGCGTCAGAGGGGTTGGGGGCCCACTTGTAGGCGACCACGACCGTCGTGGTCGCCGGGTTGAATCCGGCCATGCGTCCCATCATCCCCCACGGCGGGTCCGCGTCTCAGGCCAAGGGTCTGAGGGCAAACCCGGTAGACGGGGTGCTTTCCACGTGGTGTGGGGCGAGAATGGCACCATCTGCGTGCACCATCAGCGTTGAAGGACCGAGGAGGAGTCGTGGCAGCGAGCCCATCGCCGGACCTCCGCCTGGCGCGGGGGCACTGGGTGACGCGACGCGTGATCGCCTGGCCCCGGTCGGCGCTCCCGCCCGGCCTCGACCCGGCAGGCCTCGACTGGACCCTGCACTGGTCCCCCGATGGCGGCCTCGACCCATGGGCGCCCGAGCCGGTGCCGTGGCAGAGCGTCTCGCTGCGCGTCCTCGAGGAGGGCCTCCCCGACGGACTGCCGCGCCGCTGCTCCCAACTCGGTGAACCCGTCGCGCTCGGCGTCCCGCCCGGCCTCGACCTCGACGCGATCGTGCGCGGCCAGGTCGCAGTGTTCGTCCACCAGCCCTCCGGGCGACTCGTCAACGCAAGCAGCCTGCAGTGCCCGTTGGTCCTCGACGACCTCTACGCGGACGCCGTGCGCGCCACTCTGGGTGCGTCCTGGGACGACGGCGTCCCCACGGTTCGGGTGTGGGCGCCGACCGCTCACGAGGTCGAGCTGCTGCTGTGGCCCGCGGACCGATCCCTCGACGCAGATCCGGACCGCCTCCCCCTCGACCGTGCCGCCGACGGCACCTGGTCGACCACCGGCGCGCGGGACTGGCGCGACGCGCGCTACCTCTACTCGGTGACCGTGTTCGCGCCGAGCTTCCAGCGCGTGGTCACCAATCGCGTGACCGACCCGTACTCGGTTGCGCTCACGGTGAACTCGACCCACTCGGTCCTGGTCGACCTCGCGGACGCCGACCTGCGGCCCGCGCAGTGGGAGGACGCCCGCCCGCCCGTTCTGGAACACCCGGTCGACCAGGTGATCTACGAGCTTCACGTGCGGGACTTCTCGCAGGCGGATCCGGAGGTCCCGGCGGAGCACCGCGGCCGTTACCTGGCCTTCACGCACGAAGGCACGGGCGCCCGGCACCTGCGTGTGCTCGCCCAGGCCGGGCTCAACACCGTCCAGCTGTTGCCGATCTTCGACAGCAGCACCATCGACGAGGATCCGCGCCACCAGACCGGGCCGGACGCCGACCGGCTCCGCTCGCTGGCCCCCGACTCCGACGAGCAGCAGCGTGCCGTCAACGCGGCCCGCGATCGGGACGCCTACAACTGGGGCTACGACCCGTGGCACTACCAGGTTCCGGAGGGCTCGTACGCGACGCCCGCGGGTGCCCACGGACGCGGCCGCGTCCGCGAGGCGCGCGCCATGGTCGGGGCCCTCCACGGGTTGGGGCTGCGCGTCGTGCTGGATCAGGTGTACAGCCACACCACCGGCGAGGGACAGGGCGTGGCGTCGGTGCTGGGGCGCATCGTGCCCGGCTACTACCACCGCAAGGACGTCAACGGCGTCGTCTGGCGCAGCACCTGCTGCCCGAACGTCGCCACCGAGCACCGGATGGCCGAGAAGCTCATGGTCGACTCGGTCGTCCGGTGGGCACGCGACTACAAGGTCGATGGCTTCCGCTTCGACCTCATGGGCCACCACAGCCGCGCGAACATGCTGGCCGTGCGCGGGGCGCTGGACGCCCTCACGCCCGAGGCCGACGGCGTGGACGGCCGCGCCGTGACCCTGTACGGCGAGGGCTGGGACTTCGGGGAGGTCGCCAACAACGCCCTGTTCGTCCAGGCGTCCCAGGGCCAACTCGGCGGAACCCACATCGGCACCTTCTCCGACCGGCTCCGGGACGGTGTGCGTGGCGGCTCCCCGTTCGACTCCGACCCCCGCGTGCAGGGATTCGGGTCCGGCCTGTTGACCGACCCGAACGACTCCCCGGCCAACGGGAACGGCTACGAGCAGCGCGATCGACTGCTCTACTACACCGACCTCATCCAGCTCGGGCTGGCGGGCACGCTGCGCGACTTCACCTACGTGTCGGCGCTGAAGGCCCAGCGCGTCCGCGGCGACGCGATCGACTACAACGGGTCACCGGCCGGCTACGCCGACGCCCCCGACGAGGTCATCAACTACGTGGACGCCCACGACAACGAGACGCTCTTCGACGCGCTCACGATGAAGCTGCCGGTGGCGACGACGATGGACGACCGCGTGCGGGCCAACACGCTCTGCCTGGCCCTGGCGACGCTGGGGCAGAGCCCCGTGATGTGGCACGCGGGCACGGACTTCCTGCGCAGCAAATCGCTTGACCGCAACTCCTACGACTCGGGCGACTGGTTCAACGTGCTCGACTTCTCGATGACCGACAACGGGTTCGGCGTCGGGTTGCCGCCCGAGGCGGAGAACGCGCCGCGCTGGCCGTACATGAGGCCCCTTCTGGCCAACCCGAACCTCAAGCCCTCACCTGAGCACCTGCGTCGCGCGCACGCCCAGGCGCTCGACCTGCTGCGGATCCGCGCGTCGAGCCGCCTCTTCCGGCTCGGTGACGCCGCCCAGGTGCGGGCCAAGGTGTCGTTCCCGGTGTCGGGGACGTGGGCGCAGGTGCCCGGAGTGATCGTCCTGCACCTCGACGACAACGCGGGCGAGCCCGTCGATCCGCGCTGGCAGGGCATCGTCGTCGCGTTCAACGGCGCGGGCTGGCCCGTGCGTCCGTTGCTGCCGATGCTCCGCAAGAACGACTGGCGGCTCCACCCCGTCCAGGCGGTCGGGGTGGACTCCGTCGTGCGCGAGGCGCGTTGTGAGGACGGGCTGCTGGCCGTGCCGGGGCGGACGGTCGCCGTCTTCGTGCTGCCGCGGTGACGCGTTGCCGCGTTGCCGCGGCACCGCGCGCAGCTTGACCACTCAGACGAAGATGATCTGCGCGCCCTCGGAGAGCTCGATGAAATCGGTGGCGCTGATGACGCCCTCGACTCCCTCGTAGAGGTCGTTCTCGTCGAGCTTGTTCATGTCGAACGACATCTTGCAGCCCCAGAGGTGGCCGCCGCTGGCGACGATGATGTCGAGCATCTCCCGGACGCTCGGGATCTCGAGTTCGTCCAGCTGCTTCTTCATCATCTTCGTCGACACCGCCGTCATGCCGGGCAGCGTCTTCAGCAGGCTCGGGATCGGCGCGTGCGGCGCCTGGAGATTGCGACCTTGGAGTAGCGCTGTTCCGATGGGTGGGTAACGCGGTTC
>CAZZGU010000138.1:0-6857 GCA_964653755.1 uncultured Nigerium sp.
GAAAGGCCACCGCGGCGGCCGTGCCCGTGCAGGCGCCGACGAGCACGAGGCGGGCGACGACCCGGCCGTCCCGGGCCAGCAGGGCCCCGGCGCCCACACCGACGAGGGTCACCACCGCCGCGAGCGCGCCGTACGGGCTGCCGGAGGTCAAGAGGAGGTAGCCCGTCGCCCAGACGACCGCGGGATTGAGTCGGCCGCCGGCGAACCGGCGCGCGGACCACCAGAACCAAGGCGTCCAGGCGAGCGCGAGGAGGCCGGACGCCCACATGGACGCGTCCGCGTACAACGTGAAGCCCGTGAACGGCAACGCTGACGCGACCGCCGCGGCGGGCCCTCGAGCCGCGCCGTGCTCCCGCAGCAGCACGTAGGCGCCCTCCGCAAACAGCACCATGAATCCCACCTTGACCACCGTGGCGGCCACGGCGAGATCGGGCAGGAGGGCGACGACCACGTACGCTGCGAGGTTGACGGGGTTCCACAGGCCGAATTGGGCTTCGGCGGCCCAGTTGCCGCCCATCCAGAGGTCGGGGCGCAGGGTGGGCCAGCGTCCGGCGAGGAGGTCGAGCCCGATGGCGCGCCAGGTCGGCACGAACACCGCGGCGCTGTCGTCCCAGAAGTAGAAGTCGGGTTCGGCGACCAGGGGGATGAGCGCGCCAACGACCACAGCCGCCACGAGGATCGCGGGGGGCAACCATCTGCCGGAGAGCGCGACGGCCCGGCGCGGGCCAAGGAGCCGGCGTGGGGGACTGCTAGCCTCGGAGCGCACCCACGACGACGAGGAGGTCTCCATGGCCAGCACCGCGGAATTGTACGACGAACACGGGGAGACCCTGCAGTCGTGTTGTACCCAGTTCCGCCAGTTCGGTGGACGGGACGAATTCGAGGGGACGATCGTGACCGTCCGCTGCCTGGGCGACAACGGCCTGGTCAAGCGCGTCCTCACCACCACCGACGGCGCCGGGAAGGTGCTCGTCGTGGACGGCGGCGGCTCGCTGGCGTCCGCGCTCATGGGCGACATGATCGCCAAGGCTGCGGTCGAGCGGGGCTGGGAGGGGGTCGTCATCAACGGCCCCGTCCGCGACTCGGTCGAACTCGGGACCCTCGACCTGGGGGTCAAGGCGCTCGGAACCAACCCCCGCAAGTCCGCGAAGGAGGCTGCGGGTGACGTGGACGTCCCGGTCGTGTTCGGGGGCGTCGTGTTCACCCCCGGACGCCGCCTGTGGAGCGACCCGGACGGCCTCCTCGTCGAGCGCTGACCGGGTTCTGCGGATGCGGGTCGCCGGGGGGATACAGTCGGGGCCATGAAGTTCCTCAAGATTCTGCTCATGCTGGTGGGCCTCGCCGGCTTCGTGGCCGGAGCGCTCTTCCTGGGCATGAACTGGGTCGATCTCGGCAAGCTGCTCGCGGCAGCCAACACGAACAAGTCGGGCAATCTGTTCCCCGACCCCATGCCGCGCATCTACTTGACGTCGGGCCTGCTCGCCGCGGGCGGACTCCTGCTCGGGATCGGTCTAGGCCTTCCCAACCGCACCGCCGGCCAGGTCCGCAAGGAGGCCCTCGACACAGCCGCGGCGCAGCGCCAGGCGGAGATCCGCGGGCGGGTTGCTCCCCCCGACCAGCCCCAGATCGGCAGCAACTGATCATGGCGATCACCGACGCCCGGCGCATCCTCGTCACGACCTGGGACGCAGAGGGGAACGCCGAGGCGACGCCGGAGTGGGTCGTCGGCCTTCCGGACGCGCGCATCGGGTTCTGGACCGCCGACGCCACCGAGTGGACACGGCGTCTCGGGCACTCCCCGGTGCTGTCGGTGCAGGCCAGCGGCCGCACCGGTCGGGTCGATCGGCAACAGCCGCTTCTCGAGGGGCGTGGCGAGCTGGTGCTGGTCGGCCCCGTGTTCGAGGCCGTGAAGGCGGCCACGCGGGAGAAGTACGGCGTCGCCACGTCGGCCGCCGCGATCCTCGACCGGCTGAAGGAACTCGGGGGCGGCGAGACTCCGGAGGGTGTCGTCATCATCGACGTCGTCGGCTGATCTGTGGACGTCGCCACCGCGACCTGGCTGGTCTCGGACGCCGCAAGACCCGCCCTGGCGCTTGCCCTCGCTGAACCTGACCCCAGCTCCCTGGCGGCAGCCACGCGGCTTCGCGCTTGGTGCACCCCCGCGCAGGCCGCCGCCGTGCTCACCCAGGCGGCGTTGCGCCGCCGGGCGGTGGCGAAATTCGATGACCTCGCGGGTCGTCTCTTCCTCACGCCGGACGGACTCGAACAAGCCACCCGCGCCCCCGTCGCGCGCCGGAGGGCCGCGCGGTACCGGGACCTGGGGGCCACGCGGGTCGTCGACTTCGGCTGTGGACTGGGCGCCGACGCGCTGGAGATGCTCGGCGCAGGACTGGAGGTGGTCGCGGTCGAGGCCGACGAGGTGACCGCGATCCTGGCGGCCGCCAACCTCGGGGCGCTCCTCCGGCGCGTCGGCGGTCCGGTTCCGCTGCCGCGCGTGCTGACCGGCCGGGCGGAAGAGCTCGCTGAAGGCCTCCTGACCGACGGCTCCGCCGTCTTCTGCGACCCGGCACGCCGCACCGCCGCCGGCCGCTCGTGGCGCGTCGAGGACCTCAGTCCGTCATGGGAGTTCGTCTCGGGTCTCCTCGACGGGAGCCGGACGGCCTGCGTGAAGCTCGGCCCCGGGCTGCCGCGCAGCCTGATCGGGGACCGCGTCGACGCGGAGTGGGTGTCCGACGCCGGCGCCGTCGTGGAGGCCGCGCTGTGGGCGGGTCCCGGAACCGTTCCGGGACGGCGCCGCGCCGTCGTGGACGGCCATGAACTCGCCCGGGACGAGCCGCTGGCAGAACCCCCGGTCGGTCCGTTGGACGCCTACCTCTACGAGCCCGACGGCGCCGTCATCCGCGCGGGCCTCGGGCCGGCCGTGGCCGCGGCAGTCGGGGGGCACCGCGTCCACGCCGAGGTGGCCTACTTGACTGGGCCGCGGGACGTGCCCACCCCGTTCGCGACCGCCTTCGAGGTGGTCGAGGTGCTCCGCTTCGACGAGCGGGTGCTGCGATCGTGGGTGCGGGCGCGGGGGATCGGGATTCTCGAGATCAAGAAGCGTGGCCTGGACTTCGACCCGGCCGCCCTGAGGCGTCGGCTGCGGCCCTCCGGGGCGGCGACTGCGACGATCGTCGCGACCCCCACGCCAGCCGGCGCGGTCGTGGCGGTGGTCCGCCGCGTCTGACGGACACCGCACGCGCCTGGTTCCCCCAGGCGAACGCGAGCGCGGCGGCGCCGGCCACCCCGGCGCCGAGCAGGGGGATCGCTACGCCGTAGCCGGGCGGACGGAAGTCGAGGACGACCAGCGCGTCGCTGAGGTCGCCGGGGAGCACCAGTTCGACCAGCCCCTGGTCGTTCTCGTGCACGGGGAGCGGACGCCCGGCCACGGACGCCGTGTGGCCCGGCCAGGCCAGGCGTGCGAACTGCAGTGCACCGCCCTGGGCAGGGGTGTCGAGGCGGATGCGCTCGTTCGTGTCGCCCCCGGCGGCTGAACGGATCGTGATGCCGGGGGTTGTCGCTGCGAGGCGGGACTCGGGCCACGACAGACCGGTGAGGCGGCGCAGGACGACGACGCGCTCGGTCTGGCGGTCGACGGCCCAACCCTCCGGCACCCGTTCTGCGGCGTCCGGGACCAAGGACTTCTGCACGACCACCGTGCGGGCGCGCAGGGAGTCGGCCAGGTGCGGGACGGTGACAGCGTTCCCCGCCGGGAGCCACAGCCGGGCGAAGGCCCCGGCGCACGTCGTCCCGTTCCAGTCCAGGCACAGCGTCGAGGCGAACGCCGTGAACCCGATGCCCGTGTAGCTCACCGTGCTCTCGACGCCCGCCGCAGCGGGGAGGGCGCCGGCCTGCAACTCCTTCCACACGGCGGGCCGGTCCTCGGACGGTACCCCCGTCACGGCGTTTGCCACCTGCACGACAGGACCGGGATGGGCCGCTGCCCAGTCCTCGAGGTCGGTCACGGCGGTCGGAAAGCGCCACTGCGAGGTGGCCGTGTTGACAGGGACCCACGCGGTCTGCCAGGCGAGGACGGCGGCCGTCCCGGCGACGAGGACGGCCGGGACGGCGCCAGGAACTCGCAGCGCCGCAAGGCCGAGGGCGGCGGTGAGTGCGAGGCCGAGGAGGGTGGATGCGAGGTGATCCCCCGCCAGGTCGGGGCGGGCGGAGAAGGCGATCCACCCGCCCGCGACGATCGCGACGGCAGACGCGGCCAGCCGGGCGGGGGCGTGATCGGTGCGGAGCGCGGACGCGGCCACGGCCACGACGACGGCCGCGCTCAGGTAGACGTAGGGCAGGAGCCGGATCGGCCAGCGGAACAGCCACAGGTCGGAAGGACCGAGGGCGAGCGCGAGGAACACCGCCCCCGCGACCAAGGCGCCGACCAGCCCCGGGGCGCGGCGGCGGAGTGCGCCAGCGTCCGCCCAGGCCAGGAGCGGCAGCCCGAACCACAGGCCGTACGCCAGTGGCACGCTCGCGCCCCAGTCGTCCCAGAACCGGATCGCCGGCAGCAGGCTGGGACTGCCTGAGCCCGCCAGCAGGGTGAGGTTGGCGCCCAGATCGCCGTTGTTGAAGACGCGGGCGTAACCCCCCCGCCAGCCGACGGAGGCCGAGAGGACGGTTGGCAGAAAGGCCACCGCGGCGGCCGTGCCCGTGCAGGCGCCGACGAGCACGAGGCGGGCGACGACCCGGCCGTCCCGGGCCAGCAGGGCCCCGGCGCCCACACCGACGAGGGTCACCACCGCCGCGAGCGCGCCGTACGGGCTGCCGGAGGTCAAGAGGAGGTAGCCCGTCGCCCAGACGACCGCGGGATTGAGTCGGCCGCCGGCGAACCGGCGCGCGGACCACCAGAACCAAGGCGTCCAGGCGAGCGCGAGGAGGCCGGACGCCCACATGGACGCGTCCGCGTACAACGTGAAGCCCGTGAACGGCAACGCTGACGCGACCGCCGCGGCGGGCCCTCGAGCCGCGCCGTGCTCCCGCAGCAGCACGTAGGCGCCCTCCGCAAACAGCACCATGAATCCCACCTTGACCACCGTGGCGGCCACGGCGAGATCGGGCAGGAGGGCGACGACCACGTACGCTGCGAGGTTGACGGGGTTCCACAGGCCGAATTGGGCTTCGGCGGCCCAGTTGCCGCCCATCCAGAGGTCGGGGCGCAGGGTGGGCCAGCGTCCGGCGAGGAGGTCGAGCCCGATGGCGCGCCAGGTCGGCACGAACACCGCGGCGCTGTCGTCCCAGAAGTAGAAGTGCGGTTCCCGGAGCACGGGCACCAGTGCCAGCGTCGCGACGACCCCGGCGAGCGTCGCCGGCGTCACCCACCGCTGGGTAGGGGACGCGTCGCTCACGCCACCACCCTACGGGGCTCCGCTGCCCTGCCCAGTGCCGTCGCCCCCACGGCGTCAGGGCGACAGCGCTGGTCGGACGCCGAGGCGTCCGACGCTGGTGCTGAGCCCGGTGGGGAGGCGACGCGCCACGCTTAGCACTCGGGTTGAACGAGTGCTAAGGCGGGTATATCGTCGGCTTGGCACTCGCACCGCGAGTGTGCCAACGCCCACGGCGGCACCGCGACGACGCCTGGGTAGCGAAGCGCAACGAACCAGGTCCCGCCCACGCGGCGGGTTGAAACGAACGAAGAAAGGGCACGAACGTGGCCGTCACGATCAAGCCGCTCGAAGACCGCATCCTCGTCCAGCCCCTTGAGGCCGAGCAGGTCACCGCCTCGGGGCTGGTGATCCCCGATACCGCCAAGGAGAAGCCGCAAGAGGGCCGCGTCATCGCGACGGGCCCGGGCCGCATCGACGACAAGGGCAACCGGATCCCCCTCGACGTGAACGAAGGCGACGTCGTCATCTTCAGCAAGTACGGCGGGACCGAGGTCAAGTACGGCGGCGCCGAGTACCTGCTGCTCAACGCCCGCGACATCCTCGCCGTCGTCACCAAGTAAAGGAAGCAACCACATGCCCAAGATCCTTCAGTTCAACGAGGAGGCCCGCCGCTCCCTGGAGCGCGGTGTCGACGTCCT
Source organism: uncultured Nigerium sp. (assembly GCA_964653755.1). Taxonomy (GTDB): domain Bacteria; phylum Actinomycetota; class Actinomycetes; order Propionibacteriales; family Propionibacteriaceae; genus Propioniciclava. The sequence goes on from CAZZGU010000138.1 coordinate 6,065, forward strand.
CGCGAACACCGTGAAGGTGACCCTCGGCCCGAAGGGACGCTACGTCGTCCTTGACAAGGCCTGGGGCCCTCCCACCATCACCAACGACGGCGTGACCGTCGCCAAGGAGGTGGACCTCACCGATCCCTACGAGAATCTGGGTGCCCAGCTCGCCAAGGAGGTCGCCACCAAGACCAACGACGTGGCCGGTGACGGCACGACGACGGCGACCGTCCTGGCGCAGGCTCTGGTCCACGAGGGCCTGCGGGCCGTGGCGTCCGGCGCCAACCCGGTCGGCCTGAAGCGAGGCATCGAGGCCGCCGTCGTGGCGGTCACCGACGAGCTCGCCCGGGTGGCCCGGCAGGTCGAGACCAGTGAGGACATGGCCAACGTCGCGACGATCAGCTCGCGTGACTCCGAGATCGGCCGCCTCATCGCCGAGGCCTTCGACAAGGTCGGCAAGGACGGCGTCATCACCGTTGACGAGTCCAACACCCTTGGCACCGAGCTCGAGTTCACCGAGGGCATGCAGTTCGACAAGGGTTACCTGTCGCCCTACATGGTCACGGACGCCGAGCGGATGGAGGCCATCCTCGACAACCCGTACATCCTCATCCACTCGGGCAAGATCAGCTCGATGAACGACCTGCTCCCGCTGCTGGAGAAGGTCATCGGCGCCAGCGGCACCCTGTTCATCGTGGCCGAGGACGTGGACGGCGAGGCCCTCTCGACGCTCGTGGTCAACAAGATCCGCGGCACCTTCAAGTCGGTCGCCGTCAAGGCGCCCGCCTTCGGTGACCGCCGCAAGGCCATG
>CAZZGU010000139.1:0-6847 GCA_964653755.1 uncultured Nigerium sp.
CGTCCCGCAACCCAAATCGACCAGGGTCCGGCCAACAGTGGAGCCATGCCACGCGGCCTCACGGTCCATCAGTCGTTCCACGAGGGCTGCCTGGGCACGACCCGCGGCCACCCACGGTGTCAGACCCCCGCGATACAGCAGGTCATACATGAGACGAATCGCCGACGACCGCGTCGCGTCGGTTCTGCAGGCCGGCGAGGGCCTGGTCGAGGTCGTCGGCGACGACGAGGTCGTCCAGCACCTCGCGTTTGATGAAGCCCGCCTCGACCAGGCCACCGAGCGCGGACAGCAACGGCGTCCACACCCCGCCCAGGTTCAACAAACCCACCGGGTCATCGTTGAACCCGATGTAGCGCCAACTCCACACCTCGATGATCTCCTCCAGGGTGCCCAGTCCCCCCGGAAGACACAGGAACGCATCCGCGAACGAGGCCATCAACGCCTTGCGCTCGTGCATGGTCTCCACCACATGCAACTCGGTGAGGTCGTGACGGCCCCACTCGCGCTCCAGCATCGAACGCGGGATCACCCCGATCACCTCACCCCCGGCGTCCAACGCCCCCTGCGAGACGTCCCCCATCAACCCCGAGCCACCACCGCCGTACACCAGCCCGATCCCGCGCTCGGCCAACCGCCGACCCACCTCGTAGGAGCGGCGCTGCAGTTCGGGGTCCGCCCCGGGACTCGAAGCACAGAACACGGCGACACGTCGGATGGCACGGCTCACACCCCGAGTCTACGAACGCCACCCCCGTCGCGACTCGCACGCGACGGGTGGCGATCGTCTGCCGGTGTGTTGGCCATCGCAGTGGGGTGGTCGGGGGCTGGGACGTCTCCAGGCACGGGATCAGCTCCGGGCGGGGTTCAACCACCCGTGCCCCCGGCGACGCGCCGGTTCAGGACATCTGCCACGGATACAACCGGAGCCCTTGTCCTCAGGCGGAGCGTGCAGGTGGGTAGATGTTCGTAGATGGGGCAGGTGTCCCGAGGCGGCGCAAACGGGGCCGGACGGGGTGGCGCAGATGTCCGTAAATGAGGCAGGTGTCCCGACGCGGCGCAATCCGGGCGCGGCCCGACAGGCTCGCCTGCCCAAGCCCCACAACAGCTTGGGTTCGAAGCGCGTCAGCCTTCCGGCGGGCAGGCCGGGGGTCTCAGAAGGGCAATGAACCCTTCCGGTCGTCGCCCAGCGGAACGGGACCGAGCAGGTACATGTCCGTCGGGGCCGACCGGAGCCCGCTGCTCAGCTCACCGAGCCGCGCGATGGCCGCTCCCGCGAGGTGCGCCTCGAGGTCGGCGCGGCTGCTCCACCGTTCGATCATCACGACCGTCTCGCCGTCCTCCGCGACGTGGGCGGCGTACAACTCACACCCCTGCTCTCGATGCACGAGCGGGGAAACCTCGCGGAACGCCTCAAGCTGGTCGGGAACCCTGCCGGGTACCACATGGATCAGGGCCACCACCGTGACAGCATCGGACATCAGGGCCTGCCTCTCGTCGCACTGAAGCACCACCGTAGCGGGAGGAGGCTCGCCTACGGCCGCCTTCCTTGCCGCCCACACCGTGGACCGCAGACGGGCCTACGTCTCTCGCCGCTACTTCTGCTTGCGCACCGACGCGGCGCGCGCGTTGGCCTCGGCGTCCGCAAGCTTGGTCAGCAACTCGTCGGTGAGCGCCTCCTCTTCCAGGCTCGCGCCCAGCAGGTCGACGGCGTCCTTGAGACCCATCACCTTCGCCCACCGACGCAGCGTGCCGTACCGCGTGATCTCGTAGTGCTCCACCGCCTGCGCGGAGGAGATCAGGCCGGCGTCCAGCGCGCTCGTGTCGCGGTAGTCGGCGAGGACGCCGTCGCCCTCACTGAGGATCCCGTCGATCGCCTCGCACCTCTTCGAGACGGGCTTGCGGTCGATCATCCCGAGGACCTTCTCCAGGCGCTGGATCTGGCCCTCGGTCTGGACGAGGTGATCGCGGAAGGCCGCCTTCAACTCGTCCGAGACCGCCGCCGTCTCCAGGTCAGGCAGGGTCTTCAGGATATGGCGCTCGGCGTAGTACATGTCGCGCAGCGTGTCGTAGAACAGGCTGTCGAGTCCCTTGTCCGCCATGAGTTCGTACCTCCTCGGTGGGGTGAAGCTCGGTCACCACACCCGTACCCCGTTCGCCGGCTCCCCAAACCTCGCGGTCAGACGTCCAGTACCACCGGCAGCGCTTCCAGCGCGCGGCGACCCCGCGGCGCAGCGTCCCGCTCGCGCACGTCCGCGGGCAGGTGCTCGCCGGCGTCGTGGCGGCCCACTGCGACCACGGCCACCGGCAGCAGTTCGGCGGGCAGATCGAAGGCCTCGGACATCCGGTCGGCCTTGAAGCCGCCCATCTGGCGCACGTGGAGGCCGCGGTTCTGTGCCTCGACCGTGAGGTGCGCGACGGCCTGCCCCAGGTCGTACTCGGCCCACCTCAGGGGCTTGCCGTCCCGGTGCGTCTCCGCGAGCGCGACGATGAGGAGCGACGCCCGAGGCGTCCAGCTCTGGTTGAAGCCCATCAGGGCACCGTGGATCTTCTCGAAAGTCGGCGTGCCACGGCGTGCCACGACGAAGCGCGCGGGCTGGGAGTTCCCCGCAGACAGAGCCCACCGGGCGGCCTCGCCGAGCGCAGCAAGATCCTCGTCGCTGACGTGGTGGGTGGCGTCGAAGCCGCGCGGGCTCCACCGGTGCGCCAACTGCTCAGCGATCGGAACCGACGTCGCGTTGGGGGGAGTGCTGGTGGTCTTCATCAAGGTCTACCTCTCGAGCGGGGAACAGAGATGCGAGCGCGGCCTTCCGCACCCCACCCCACAGGAAGGGGAACGCCACACTGACGGCCCACATTCCCTCCGAAGCCAGCGGACAACCGGCTTGGTAGGGTGCGTGCGTCCCGAGCGACCCGCACCCTGAGGAGGCCCCCATGCGGGTGAGTTTCACCGCATCCCAACAGTCGACCCTGGGCGTCGAGTGGGAGGTCGCGCTCGTCGACGCCGACTCCCTTGAGCTCAGCGCCCGTGCCCCCGAGGTCCTCACAGCCCTCGGTGCCCCGGACACCCCGTCCTTCAAGCCCGAGTTCTGCCAGCACATCGTGGAACTCATCTCGACGGTGCACCACGACGTTTCGGGGGCGATCGACGAGCTCGCGGAGCTGTCAGCGCGCCTGCGCACCGTCACCGACCCGCTGGGCCTTGAGGTGCTGGCCACCGGCACCCACCCCTTCAGCCTTGCCGCGGACGCCGTCGTGACCCCTGCGCCCCGCTATCTGGGGATCCGCGAACGCGTCGGCTGGTGGGCCCAGCGGCTCGTGATCTGTGGCACGCACGTCCACATCGGCGTCGCCCACCGTGACAAGGCACTGCCCATCACACACGGCCTGACCCGCTATCTCCCCCACCTGCTGGCACTGTCGGCGTCCTCCCCGTTCTGGGAAGGCGAGGACACCACCTACGCCTCTCAACGCACCATGCTCTTCCAGCAGCTCCCGAGCGCCGGACTCCCGCCGACGGTCCACACGTGGGTGGAGTACGAGCGCTACTTCACGCAGCTCCGCGAGCTGGGGCTGGTCTCGGAGGCGAACGAGATCCGCTGGGACGTCCGCCCGGCGCCGCACTTCGGCACCGTCGAGAACCGGATCCTGGACGGCATCCCGACTCTCGCCGAGGTCGGGGCCCTCGTGGCGCTCACCCAGTGCCTCGTCGAGTCACAGGCGCGAGAGCTTGAGTGGGGACACGCTCCGGATGTGCTGGACCCCTGGCTCGTCCGCGAGAACAAGTGGCGCGCGGCCCGGTTCGGGCTGGACGCGGACGTGATCGTCCCGGGCCGGCACGGAACCGAACGCCCGCTGCGCGAGGAGGTGCTGGGGCTCGCCGACCGCCTCGCGCCGGTGGCGGGCGACCTGGGGTGCGCCCGCGAACTGGAGTTCCTGGAGTCGATCGTCCGCCACGGCGCGAGCTACGAGCGGCAGCGGGCGTTGCACCGTGCGACGGGAGACCTGCCGTCGGTGGTCCGGGCCGTCGTCGCCGAGACGCGCTCCGGCGCACCGGCATGGACGGCCGGCCCCGATGGGCTAACCTCCGAGTCGTGAAACCCTTCCTGCTGCTCGGAACCCGTGACACGAACGCCGCCGCGATGGGCGAGTACCTGTCGGTGCTGCGCCACTGCGGGCTGGCCGCCGACGACCTGCGCCACCTCCGGGTGGAGGAGTCGCCCATGCCCATCGTCCGGCTCGATGACTACTCGGGCATCCTCCTGGGCGGCAGCCCCTTCAACGCGAGCGACCTCGACAAGTCGGAGCTGCAGTTGCGCGTGGAGTCCGACCTGCAGTCGCTGCTGCAGGACGTGCTGACCGCCGACTTCCCGTTCCTGGGGCTGTGCTACGGGGTCGGGCTGCTCACCCTCACCCTGGGCGGAGCCGTGGACTCCACCTACACCGAACCCGTCTCCGCGGTCGACATCACGCTGACCCCCGCCGGGCGGGCCGACCCGCTGCTGGACGGCCTGCCGGACACCTTCCGGGCCTTCACAGGGCACAAGGAGGCGTGCGCGCGCCTGCCCGAGGGCGTGGAACTGCTCGCGACCGGAGAGGCGTGCCCGTACCAGATGTACCGCTACCGCTCGAACGTGTACGTGACGCAGTTCCACCCCGAGCTGGACGCCGACGACCTCGCCGCCCGCATGCGCCTGTACCAGCACATGGGCTACTTCGCGCCCGAGGAGATGGAAGGCCTCATCGAGCGAAACTACGAAGCCGGCGTGACGGGCATCCAGCACCGCATCCTCTCCAACTTCGTGGCGCTGCACGCCAACTGACGCGGCGGCCGCCCGGGCCCGATCGCGGGGGGCGCGAATTCGCCGGGGGGCCACGGCGTCGCTACACTGACGGCTTGTTGAGAACGATTCCCATAACGCCGGAGGACCGATGCTCGAACGGCTGCAGCACTTCCCCGTGACCCTGTTCGCCTCCGTCATGGGAATCGGCGGCCTGGCTCTGGCGTGGCGGAGGGCGGCGCGCGTGTGGGGAATCCCCGAGTGGCCGTACCTGGTGTGGTTCTGGCTGGCACTCGGCGTGTTCGTGCTGCTGGCGGCGCTCTACCTGATCAAGGCGATCCGCCATCCCCAGTCCGTGCGGGAGGAGTGGCAGCACCCGATCCGGCTGGCCTTCGTTCCCACCATCACGATCGGCCTGCTCCTCCTGGCGACAGCGGGGCAGGACGTCATGCCGGCGGTGGCGCGCGTCCTGTGGTGGGCGGGCGCCCTCGGTCACCTCGGGCTCACGGTCGCGGTCGTCAGCGCGTGGTTCAGCCGCGGCCGCATCCAGCTCGGACTGGTGACCCCGGCGTGGTTCATCCCCATCGTCGGCAACGTGATCACCCCCCTCGCCGCGCGCGAGATCGGCAACACCGAGGTGGGATGGTTCTCCTTCGGCGTCGGCCTGGTCTTCTGGCTCGCCTTCCTCCCCCTGCTCCTGCATCGCGTTGTCCTGCACGACCAGCCACTCCCCGGCAAGCTCCTGCCCAGCCTGGCGATCTTCGTCGCTCCCCCGGCCGTGGCCATGCTGTCGTGGCAGTCGCTCACCGGCACCCTCGACGACGCGTTCAGCATGGTGCTGTACTCCTCGGCGGTCATGTTCGCGGCCCTGTTGTTCGCGCAACTCACCCACCTCAGGAGGATCCCGTTCGCCCTCTCCTACTGGGCCTACGCCTTCCCCATCGCGGCGCTCGCCACCGCCTCGATCGCGCTGGGCGCGGCCCGCGGTCAGGCCGTCTACGGTGGCATCGGCATCGCGCTCCTCGCACTGGCCACCGTGCTGGTCCTGGGAATCGGCGCGATGACGCTGCGAGCGGCGGCGCGCGGGCAGATCCTCGTGCCCGAGTGACGCGTAGCTGACGCGCTGGTGCGCCCGAAGGCCCGAAACGGCGATCTCGCGGAATAGCCCGGCAGATTCGCGGCAGCCGACGCCGATCAGGGCGAATCGGCCGAAGGTCGCTCCCTTCCACCGCCACGTACATTGGGCCCATGGTCACCTCGAAGACCGGACGCCTTCGCCTGCTGGTCATGATCGCCCTCCTGACTCTCCTGGCGTCGTGCTCGGCCACACCCCAGGGCACCACCCCCCGGCCGGGGCAACCGACCCGCATCGCGACCGTCCCCCCGGCGCCCCCTGTGGCGGCGCCCACCGGGATCGAGGAGATCCATCTCGCGGGCGGCTGTTTCTGGGGGGTGGAGGCCTATCTCGAGCGGATCGACGGAGTCGTCGACGTGGTGTCCGGCTACGCCAACGGCACGACGACCAACCCCACCTACGACGACGTCATCCGCGGTAGCGGCCACGCGGAGACCGTGCGGGTGCGCTACGACACCGCGCGGCTGTCGCTCGACGAACTCCTCATTGCCTTCGTCCGGATCATCGATCCCACCAGCCTCAACCGGCAGGGCCCGGACGCCGGCGTCCAGTACCGCACGGGCGTGTATTGGTCCGATGAGGCGGACGAGGCGGTTGCCCGCTACCGGCTCGCGCAGGTTCAGAAGGCCCACACCGATCCCGTCGTCGTCGAGGTGGCGCGGCTGGAGCACTTCGTCGAGGCCGAGGAGTACCACCAGGACTACCTCGCGAAGAATCCGGGAGGGTACTGCCACGTGGACCTGTCGCTGGCGGAGGAGCCTCTCATCCGCGTCGCGGACCACCCCCGGCCCCCCGAGGGGGAGCTACGGGAACGTCTCACCGATGAGCAGTACCGCGTTACCCAGGAGGCCGACACGGAACGGCCCTTCACCAACGCGTACGTGGACACCACCGAGCCCGGCCTCTACGTCGACGTCGTGACCGGCGAGCCGCT
>CAZZGU010000140.1:0-6839 GCA_964653755.1 uncultured Nigerium sp.
GGTGTACGGGACCTCGCGCAGCACCGACAGGTCGTCTCCGTAGACCGCCGACACCCCGGAGACGAAGTACTCCTCCTCGACGAACCCGAACTCGGCCAGGTCCAGCGGCACGTCGTAGGTCAGCGTCGAGTTGAACTGGTGGCTGTCGGCGGTGACCGGGATCGGGCCGGTCAGCGCCGGGACGAGCGCACGGGTGTCGGTCATGGCGCTTCCTCTCGGGGCTTCGGTGTCAGCCTAGGCCGCGCTATCGTGCGGCGTGCTCCATCCTGACCTGTCCGCCGCCCGCTTCCTGCCCCCGCTCTCCCTCGGCCCTCGCGCACTGCGGATGATCCGGAGGGCCCGGGTGCCCGGGGCCCGCGTCCCGGAGGGGCTCGCGGTGGAGAACGTCACGATCGCCGGCCCGGGCGGTTCCCTGCGCGTGCGCCTGTACCGGCCCCGGGAGGCGCCGACCCGCCCGGCGCCCGCGCTGCTCTGGCTGCACGGGGGCGGGTACGTGCTCGGCTGGCCCGAACAGGACGACCGCGCCTGCCTCGCCCTCGCCGGACGCCTCCGCGTCACCGTGGTGTCGGTCGACTACCGGCTCGCGCCCGAGCACCCGTTCCCGGCCGCCCTCGACGACGCCCACGCGGCCCTGACGTGGCTGGTCGTTCACGGTGAGGAGCTCGGCGTCGATCCCGCCCGCATCGCCGTGGGCGGCTCCAGTGCCGGGGGTGGCCTCGCCGCGGCCCTGGCCCAGCGCGTCCACGACACCGGACCGGTGCGGCTGGCCTTCCAACTGCTGGTCTACCCCATGCTCGACGACCGCACCGCGTCCGCCGCCGCACCCGCCCAGCCCGACGTCCGCGTGTGGACGCCGGCGAGCAACCGGTTCGGCTGGGCGTCCTACCTGGGTCGCGACCACCGCCCCACAGACCCCGGCGCCGAGCCCCCGCCCTACGCGGCGCCCGCCCGCCGCGTCGACCTCGCCGGGCTCGCACCGGCCTGGATCGGCGTCGGCACCGAGGACCTCTTCTTCGCCGAGGACTCCGACTACGCCCGCCGACTCGAGGCCGCGGGCGTCCCGACCACGCTTCACGTCGTCCAGGGCGCGTTCCACGGCTTCGACTCCGTCTTCCCCCGGGCGGGCGTCTCGCGGCAGTTCCTCGACGAGCAGGTGGCCGCGCTCGCGGCGGCGTTCCTCGTCGACGGCTGATCGCTCAGTTCGCCAGCGGCCGGTTCGTCGCAAGCAGGTGCCGCACCCGGTCGGCGTTCGCCGGGCGCCCCAGCAGGTCGACCGCGGCGTCGATCTCCCCGTCCAGCACCTCTTCCTCGGACGCCGTCGCCCCCGGCCCGTCGCCCGTGAGCAGGGCGGCGAGGCGTCCGACGATCGCACGGTCGGTCCCGGACGCTGCCGCCCACCCCGCGTCCAGCGGACCAGCGGCCGGGTCGTGCAGGGGCAGCAGCCCGGAGGGGGCGGACGCCGGCGCCTCCAGCAGCTCCAGGGCCACGGCCTTGGCCTCGGCCAGCACGCGCCGCGCGGACGCGACGACCTCGTCCGAGCCCCGCAGCAGGTGCCACTGGCCCGCCTGCCACGCAGACGTGCTCACCTCGCAGCTCGACGTGACCGCGAAGGCGGACGCCGCCGGGTCGGCCTCGCCGGCCTCCGCGGCGCGGGCGAGGCTCTGCGCCACCCCGCCCCACGCGGGGATGAGCCCGACCGTCCGCTCGGGGAAGCCGGCGTGCAGTTCCGCGTGCGCGACGATCCGGTGGGCGGCGAGCATGAGCTCGTTGCCGCCGCCCAGCGCGAGCCCGCGCGCAGCCGCGACCACCGGGAACGGCGCGTTCCGCAGCGCGTGCAGCGCCTGCTGCCCGCGCTGCGCGAAGTGGCGCAGGCCGTCGAGGTCGCCGGCGTCCAGGAGCCGCACGAACGTGCCGAGGTCGGCTCCGGCCGAGAACGCGCGCGGGTGGTCCGAGCCGATGACGAGCGCATGGAACGCCCCCGCCCGCCCGAGGTCGACGACCCGCTCGACCATGCCGATCACCCCGGCGTCGCAGGTGTTCATCTTGGTCCGCAGGGCCAGGCACGCGACCCCGTCGCCGAGGTCGACCAGCGCCGCCGACCCGTTCGCCGCCAGCACCCCGTGCGTGCGCTCGGCGTCCGCGACGGTGAGGATGCCCTCGGGCCGGCGCCGCGGCACGACGGCTCCGTCCGTGCCGAGGACGCGGTCGGCGTCCGGGTGGAAGCCGCCGACCTCACCCGCCCGGGCCAACAAGGCGGGCACGGCGCGCCCGGACGCCACGAAGCGCTCGGCCAGGGCGGCGGCGCCCACGGCGTCCGCGAGCTCGAAGGGGCCCTGGGCCCACCCGTAGCCGAGCTTCATGGCGTCATCGAGCGCGGACACGTCGTCGGCCACCTCGGGCGCGATCGCGCAGGCGTAGTCGAGCACCTGCGCGAAGACCGCCCAGGCGTAGCGCCCGCCGACGGAGTCCGTGGCGAGCACCGACGCCAGGTCACGCGCGGACGCCGCGGCGTCCGTCGGGGTGCGGCGGGGCCGGTAGGCCAGGGTCTCCAGATCGAGGACCTCGTCGACCTTCGCCCCCTCGGGGGTGCGGCGGCGGGTGAAGCCGCCGGGGCCGCGGCGTCCGATGAGGCCGTGCTCGAGCAGGTGGGTGAACACCGGGTCGGTCGTGAGGTCGTAGCGGTGGACGGCGTCGGACGCCGGCAGGGCCCGGGTCAGGACCGGCCACAGCAGCGGCACCAGGTTGATGCCGATGAGGTCGAACAGGCCGAACACGCCGGTCCTGGGGATGCCGAAGGGGCGGGACATCACCGCGTCCGCGGTCTCGACGTCGAGCCCGGCGCGGAAGGCCTCGAGGGCGGCGACGGCCATCCAGTGGCTGCCGAGCCGGTTGGCGATGAAGCCGGGGGTGTCGCGGCACTCGAGCACGACCTTGCCGAGCTGCCGGTCGGCGACCGCGACGACGCGCGCGTGGACGGCGGGGTCGGTGGCCGGGCCGGCGACCACCTCGAGCAGCTCCATCGTGCGGGGCGGGTTGAAGAAGTGGGTGATGGTGAAGTCGCGGGCGAACGTCTCGCCGTGCCCGCGGACGAGCTCGGCCAGCGGGATGCCCGACGTGTTGGACGACACCAGCGTCCCCGGACGGCGCACCTGTTCCAGGCGGGCGTAGAGGTCGTGCTTGACCGCGGGATCCTCGAAGACGGCCTCGATGATCCAGTCGGCTCCGGCGCAGGCGGCGAGGTCGTCGTCGACGGTGCCGGGCGTGACCCGGTCGGCGAACTCGCCGAGCATGAACCCGGCCCCGGCGACCTGACGCTCGATCCCGGCGCGGGCGAGCGCGGCGCGGTCGGTGCCGTCGGACGGCCGGTCGAGCAGGGTGACCTCGAAGCCGCAGTTGGCGAGGTGGGCGGCGATGCCCGAGCCCATGGTGCCCGCGCCGATCACGACGGCGCGGTGGACGGGCTCGAAACCCACGGCCCGGGGGACGCGGGGCTTTCGGTCGGCGACGGTCATGGCGAACCTCTTGGTCAGGTGATCCGGGGTACGGAATCCCCCATGGTGGCGGCTGGGGAACCGTTGCGCCAGCCTCCAGAGTCACCAGGTGCGGATCTCCGGTTTTCGCCGACGCGTATCTCTCCCGTACGGATAGGCTCGAATTCGATTCCGAACGAAGGACAACGCCATGACCGAGCCCCGCCTCGAGGTGCGCAAGAAGAAGCTGATCGAGGTCGACGGACTCCAATTCAAGGACCTCAACGGAAACGGCGAACTCGACCCCTACGAGGACTGGCGCCTCACTCCTCAGGAGCGGGCGGCGGACCTCGTCGCTCGCATGGACCTCGACGAGCAGGTCGGCCTCATGCTCATCAACACCCGTTTCACCGGCTACCAGGTGCCCGCGGATGCGCCGACGGCGCTCGACGGCATCCTCGACGAGCGGGTCATCGAGGCCGGGACGAGCATCTTCGCGACGCGGAAGGTGTTCCCCACGACCGAGACGATCGGGCGGATGCACCTGCGCCACTTCATCCTGCGCGAGAACGAGTCTCCCGGACGCCTGGCCGCCTGGAACAACGCGATGAACGAGGTCGCCGAGGCGACCCGGCTGGGTATTCCGTGCCTCACGGCGTCCAATTCGCGCAACGAGAACGGCGAGATGGTGTTCGGCATGAACGACGCCGTCGGGATCTTCTCGACCTTCCCCGCGACCATGGGGCTCGCCGCGGCCGTGCTCGGCGACCAGGCCGACGGCGGCGACGCGTCGCTGATCGACGGGTTCGCCGAGGCCGTCCGCACCGAGTGGCTCGCGACCGGGATTCGCAAGGGCTACATGTACATGGCCGACGTGGTGACCGACCCGCGGTGGCAGCGCATCTACGGCACGTTCGGGGAGTCCCCCGAGTTGATCGCCGACATCATCGGACGCCTCGTGCGCGGCCTGCAGGGCGACGAACTGGGCCCCGACTCGCTCGCGACCACCATCAAGCACTTCCCCGGCGGCGGGCCGCGCGAGAACGGCTTCGACCCCCACTACAAGGAAGGCAAGTGGAACTGCTACCCGACCCCGGGCAGCCTCGACGACTACCACATGCCGCCGTTCAAGGCCGCGGTGAAGGCGTCCTCGTTCATGCCGTACTACTCGGCCCCCTCGATCAGGCGGTCCGTGGTCCAGGCCGTCGACGGCGTCGACACCCCCTACGAGGAGGTCGGCTTCGCCTTCAACCGCTACTTCCTCAACGAGGTACTCCGCGGTCAGCTGGGCTTCACCGGCTATGTGAACTCCGACTCCGGCATCACCGACAACATGTGCTGGGGCGTCGAGGACCTGAGCCGCCCCGAGCGGTTCGCCAAGGCCGTCATGGCGGGCACCGACATGATCGCCGACAGCAACAACATCGAGGACCTGTCCGCGGCGATCACCAACGGGTGGATCAGCCGCGGCCGGGTGGCCGAGGCGTGCCAACGGCTGCTCGTCGAGATGTTCGCCCTCGGCCTGTTCGACGAGAAGACCTACGTGGACGCCGCGGCCGCCGACGCGATCGTCAAGGCGTCCCCCGGGTGGGAACTCGCAGCCGAGGCGCACCGCAAGTCGGTGGTCCTGCTGAAGAACTCCGAGCGCGCGCTGCCGCTGGCGGGGGGCACGAGCGTGTACGTGGAGGTCTTCCACAAGGACCCGCGCCAGTCGGCGAAGAAGACCGCCCAGGCGCGCGAGCAGGCGCGCGCGGCGTCCGGGATCGACCTCGCCGAGGTGCCCGAGGCCGCGGACGCGGTGGTGCTCTTCCTCGACCCGCAGTCGGGCGCCTACTTCAACGCCACGCCGGGCCTGCTCGAGCTGACCCTCTGCGAGGACAAGATGGTCAAGGCCCTCAACGACGACTGGTACACCGAGACCACCCTCACGGGTGTGCAGCGGTTCCGGGACCTGTGCGCCAACGCCCGCAAGCGGGGCCAGAAGGTCATCGTGTCCGTGAACGTGTCCCTGCCGTGGATCATGGACGACGTCGAGCCCCTCGCGGACGCCCTGCTGGCCGGCTTCTCCACGTTCTACGACGCCCAGTACGACGTCATGACCGGCGCCTTCGCCCCGAGGGGCAAGCTGCCGATCACGCTGCCGGCGTCCGAGGCCGTGATCGCGGTCGACGCGGAGGGGGTGTGCGTCTCACCCAATGACGTGCCCGGCTACGCCAAGCAGCAGTACCTGCCCGAAGGCCTCACCTACGCCTACACCGACGGCGCCGGGCACGCCTATGCCCTGGGGTACGGCCTGCGCTACGAGGACTGAGCGTCCCCGTAGCGCACTCCCGCTGGACCGGCGGCCGGACGCGTTGCAGCGTCTGAGCCGGGCTCAGTGCTGGAGCGCCGCCAGTGCCGGAACCTGCCGGTTGTGGCCCTCCTGCGCCTCTCGCATGATGGGGCAGGGGATCCCTCGGGTTCGCAACGCACCCCTCCCCCGCGGCGCCCGCCGGCACGTTCGTCGCCGGCGCCGTCACGACCCAGGGACTGGGTGAAGGCCGAACCCGGCCCCTGCCCGACGATCCGCCCGCCGAGGGCGAGGGCCACGTCGGACGCGGCGCGCCGCCTGCCCGAGGCGTCCTCGACGGCGGACGTGACGGTGCTGGAGGGTCCGGCGGTGGACGACCTGCCGAGGGTGCTGTAAGGCATCGGCCTGTCGCGCTGGGCCTACGCTGGCCGCGTGCCACGTTCCAGCGACCTGCCGCCAGATCCCCCGGGCAGCGACGGCCCCCGCTCCTCCCCATCCGGCCCCGTGCCCGGGCGCGTTGCCCTCGCGGGTGCGGCGGCCGGGTACCTGGTGTTGGTCGTCTGGCAAGCCCTGACGCTCCCCGACCGAGTGCCCGCCCACGTCGGCCCCGGCAACGAGGTGACGCGCTGGGGCACGCTTGTCGAGCACGTGACGCTGGCCTCCCTCACCGGCGCCGGGATTGTCGTCGGCACCTGGGCCCTGCCCGCCCTCATCGGACACCTCCCGCGCTCGCTGGTCAACCTGCCGCACGGCGCCCACTGGCTCCACCCGGATCGTTGGCCCACCGCGCGCCGCATGCTCGCCGACGACCTCGCCTGGGGCGGCGCCGCGACCCTGGCATTTCTCGGCTTCACCTTCTGGACCGTCGGCCAGATCGCCCTCGGAGATCCCGTACCCGAGCCCGTGTTCTGGATCGTGTTCGCCGCCTACATGGGCGGCGTCCTGGTCTGGGCGCTGACCCTGCAGTTCGGACGCCGCTGGCGCCCGCCCGACGGCGAGCATGGCCGTTCGCGCTGAACTGCCCCTAGGAGCCTGCTGAACAATCTGTCCGCGTGCCCACGGGACTGACCGGCAGCTGG
>CAZZGU010000141.1:0-6728 GCA_964653755.1 uncultured Nigerium sp.
CGCGATCTTCCGCATTGTGCAGACGGGGGCACCACAGGCGCGGTGCCGGTGATGACGGTCAGGATCCTCGTTGCGAGCGTGTCGGGTCTGCTCGCCTGAACGTCGCTAGGCTTGGGCCCCGTGATCACCCGGATGTCCCAATTCTTCGTCCGAACCCTTCGTGAGGACCCGGCCGACGCCGAGGTGCCCAGCCACCGACTGCTCGTGCGCGCGGGCTACATCCGGCGCGCAGCTCCGGGCATCTACACGTGGCTGCCCCTGGGGCTGCGCGTGCTGAAGCGGGTCGAGGTGATCGTCCGCGAAGAGATGGACGCGATCGGCGCCCAGGAGGTGCGCTTCCCCGCCCTGCTGCCCCGCGAGCCCTTCGAGGCGACGCACCGCTGGACCGACTACGGACCCAACCTGTTCCGCCTCGTCGACCGCAAGGGCGGCGACTACTTGTTGGGGCCGACCCACGAGGAGATGTTCACCCTCCTGGTCAAGGACCTGTACTCCTCCTACAAGGACCTGCCTCTGGTGCTGTACCAGATCCAGACGAAGTACCGCGACGAGGCGCGCCCCCGGGCCGGCCTGCTCCGCGGGCGCGAGTTCGTGATGAAGGACTCCTACAGTTTCGACACGGACGACGCCGGGCTGCAGGCCTCCTACGACGCGCACCGCCGCGCCTACATCCGCATCTTCGACCGACTCGGCCTGGACTACGTCATCGTGAGCGCCACGTCAGGGGCGATGGGCGGGTCGGCGTCCGAGGAGTTCCTCGCGCTCGCCGAGAACGGCGAGGACACGTTCGTGCGGAGCCCCGGCGGCTACGCCGCCAACGTCGAGGCCGTCAGCATCGCGGCGCCCGAGCCCCTGGATGCTTCCGGAGTCGGCGCCGCCAGTCCCGTGCTCACGCCCGGCGCAGGGACCATCGCAGGCCTCGTCGACCAGCTCAACGAGAAAGTGCCCCGCACCGACCGCCCGTGGCAGGCCGCCGACACGCTGAAGAACGTCGTGTTCGCGCTGGTGCATCCTGACGGCCGGCGCGAGCCCCTGGCCGTGGGGGTCCCCGGTGACCGCGAGGTCGACCTCAAACGCCTCGAGGCAGCGGTGGCCCCCGCTGAGGCTGAACCGTTCACCGAGGCCGACTTCGACGCCAACCCCGCGCTCGTCAAGGGCTACATCGGGCCGCAGGCCCTGGGGGAGCGGTCGGCGAGCGCCGTCCGCTACCTGGTCGACCCGCGCGTCGTCCCCGGGACTCGCTGGGTGACCGGGGCGAACGTCGCCGACACCCACGTCGTGGACCTGGTGGCGGGGCGGGACTTCACCGCCGATGGAGTGATCGACGTGGCTGAGGTGCGCGACGGCGACCCGGCGCCGGACGGCTCGGGCCCCCTCTCGCTGGCACGGGGTATCGAGATGGGCCATATCTTCCAGTTGGGGCGCAAGTACGCGGACGCGCTCGGCCTGAAGGTGCTCGACGCCAACGGTCGGCTCGTGACGGTGACAATGGGGAGCTACGGCATCGGCGTGTCGCGCGCGGTCGCAGCCGTCGCTGAGGCCACCGCGGACGACAAGGGGCTGTCCTGGCCGCGGAATCTCGCCCCCTTCGACGTGCATGTGATCGCCACCGGCAAGGACGAATCCGTGTTCGCGTTCGCGGCCGGGCTCGCCGAACAGTTGGACGCCGCTGGCGTCGCCGTGCTGTACGACGACCGCAAGGCGTCCCCCGGCGTCAAGTTCAACGACGCCGAGTTGCTCGGCATGCCGACCTCGGTCGTCGTCGGACGCGGCCTCGTCGAGGGAGTGATCGAGATTCGCGACCGGGCCACCGGCGAGCGCACCGAGGTGCCAGCGGTGGAAGCCGCGACGCGTCTGCTGGAGCTCCTCCGGGGCTAGAAGCCCGGGGGCCTCACACGGGCCAGCCGGGCCAGCGCCGCATCATCCCGCCCCAGGCGGGCACATCGGTCGCCGTCTCCACGAGCGCGTCGACCAGGCGGGGGCGCAGGGCGTCCGGACCGTGGGCCAGCGACCGGCCGAGCACAGGCAGGGCCACGAACTGCGCCCCGGCCACCAGGGCTCGGGCGGCGTCCGGCCCCTCGGGCGCACCGACCCCGTACCAGGCCGGGCCGGGGGAGGGGCTCGCTCCGACGGTGTCGGCGAGGCCCCGCAGGTCGTCACGAAGCCCGAGCCACGACGCGATCCGCTGCCGTAGCCGCGCGACTTCGGCCTCCTCCAACCCGGGCGTCCCCGCCGCCACCTGCAGGGCGAAGGCGGCCTGCTCGGCCGCCGCGACGGCATCGCGGGCCGCCTCCAGCGCCGACTGGCCGGCCGGACGCCGGCGGACGGCCGCCGGCTCCAGTGGCGCCGCCGGGGCGGCCACCTGGAGAGCGAGGGCGGACGCCCACGCTGCGAGGGCGGCCCATTTCAGCGGGTCGGCGAGGGTGGGGTCGAGGGTGGCCGCGCGGTAGCTTTCGACCGCCAGCGTGAGCTGTGTCGTCAGCTCGGGGACGGGGCTCGGGACGCTGCCGGGCGTCGGCGTCCCGGACGCCGAGGGCGTCGGCGGGACTGACGCCGGGAGGGAAACCGCGGCGGCCTGCTCGGCGGCCACCTCCACCGCCCACCGCAGCAGGGCCGCCTGCGGGGCAGTGGCGCCCCAGGCGTCCCGGGTCGCGTGCGCATGGGCGAGCGCGAGATGGAGGTCGGCCGCCGTGCGCTGCCCGGGCAGCAAGCCCCTGGGGACAGCGGACACGGGGGTCGACGCGCGTGAGTCTCGGGGGAGGCCCGCCTGGGGGACGACGGCGCAGCCGCCCGTGGCAGCTGCGGTCAGGCCGAGCAGCGCCACGAGAGCGGAGCGACGGTCGAGCACTCCCCGACGCTACCGCACCCGACGACGATCCCCGCAGGTCGGAGAGGGTTGGGAGGCGGGGTAAGCTTCGTCGGACAACTGCAGGGCCACAACAGAACGGGGAGCCGCGATGAGGGAGTACCGCCCATGAGGGAACAGGCCATCCGGTCCCTGGTGCGACCCCTCGTCGAGAGCCGCGGACTCGAGGTGGACCGCATCGAGATCATGAACGCCGGCAAGCGCGTCGTCCTGCGCATCTTCCTCGACGGAGACGGTCCGGACGGCCGCGGGCCCAGCCTCGACGAGATCGCCGGGGCCACGCGGGCCATCTCGGCCGCACTGGACGCCGGCAACGCGGCGGGGGAACGTCCTTACACGCTGGAGGTGTCCTCCCGCGGCGCCACCCGGCCGCTCACCGAGCCCCGGCACTTTCGGCGCAACACGGGGCGCCTTGTGAAGCTGACGTTGCGGTCACAAGGCGCCGTCACCGGCCGCATCATCGGGGTGGACGCCGACGGCGTCGGGCTGGACGTCGACGGCTCGGCACGATCGGTGTCCTGGCAGGACATCGCGCGCGCGGTCGTCCAGCTGGAGATGCGCAAGGACGTAGCCGAGTTGGACGAAGACGACGGGTTGGACGCAGCCGAGCTGGACGAGGAGGACTGAGCATGGACATCGACATGTCGGCGTTGCGCGCCCTGGAGCGGGACAAGGACATCCCCATGGATGTCCTCGTGACGGCGCTGGAGGACGCGCTCTTCAACGCCTACGAGAAGACCAGCCACGCCGTGAAGGGAGCCCGCGTCACACTGGACCGCCGGACGGGCCGGGTGACCGTCATCGCCCCCGAACTGGACGCCGAGGGCAACGTCGTCGGGGAGTACGAGGACACCCCGGATGGTTTCGGGCGTGTGGCGGCAGCCACCGCCCGTCAGGTCATTTTCCAGCGCCTTCGCGCCGCCGAGGACGAGCAGAAGTTCGGGCACTTCTCGGCCAAGGAGGGTGACATCCTCATGGGCGTCATCCAGCAGGACCGCGACAGCCGCACCGTGCGGGTGGACCTCGGCTCCATCGAGGCGATCATGCCCCAGGCCGAGCAGGTCCCGAATGAGGAGTACACCCACGGCAAACGCCTCCGGGTGTACGTCGTGACGGTACGTCGTGAGCCGCGTGGTCCGCAGGTCGTGGTCTCGCGGACCCACCCGAATCTGGTGCAGCGCCTGTTCCGCCTCGAGGTCCCCGAGATCGACAGCGGCCTCGTCGAGATCAAGGCGTTGGCCCGGGAGCCCGGCCATCGCACGAAGATCGCCGTCGTGAGCCACGACCCGAACGTATCGGCCAAGGGCGCCTGCATCGGGCCCATGGGGCAGCGCGTACGTGCGGTCATGAACGAGCTGAACGGCGAGAAGATCGACATCGTGGACTGGTCCGAGGACGGGGCAGCGTTCGTCAAGGACGCCCTGTCTCCGGCGAAGGTCACGTCCGTGATCGTCACCGACCAGTTCGCCCGCGCGGCGCGGGTCATCGTTCCCGACTACCAGCTTTCCCTGGCGATCGGACGCGAGGGCCAGAACGCCCG
Organism: uncultured Nigerium sp.; assembly: GCA_964653755.1. Classification (GTDB taxonomy): domain Bacteria; phylum Actinomycetota; class Actinomycetes; order Propionibacteriales; family Propionibacteriaceae; genus Propioniciclava. The sequence goes on from CAZZGU010000141.1 coordinate 4,407, forward strand.
GCTGGCGGCCCGCCTCACCGGGTGGCGGATCGACATTCGCCCGGACACCGCTCCGTAGTCGCCACGCGCCGGCCGGCGCCGGTCCCTCCACCGCTACGATGGGCCGGTGCCGGTGCGGACGTGTGTGGGTTGCCGCAGGGCCGACGACAAGTCGGCCCTCGTCCGGATCGTGTCCCTCGACGGCGCCTACATCATCGACGTCGCGCAGACCGCCCCAGGACGCGGCGCCTACCTCCACCCAGGTTGTGGCGCCTTGGCGCTCCGGCGACGCGCCATCCCGAGGGCGCTCCACGTGGCCGGCGGGTCGTCCGGGCAGCTCGCGTCTCTGGTCGCCGCGGTGGACGCCGGCGCCTCCGCCGAGGCAACCGGGCGCCCGTTCGCTTAGGCAAAAGTGCCGCCCGACCTCTAGACTGGGCGCTGCGCTTCGCGCGCTGTGCGCGAACACATGCAGAAGGTGGGCAAACGCTCATGACCACTCGATGAGTATCCAGAAATGAGCAACAACTAACCGGTCTGCGGAGCCCGCGGACCTGAAGGAGAGCAGTGGCCAAGGTCCGCGTCTATGAGCTCGCCAAGGAGCTCGGACTCGAAAGCAAAGAGGTTCTGAAGACCCTCAACGACATGGGCGAGTTCGTTCGTTCCGCCTCATCCACCATCGAGGCGCCCGTCGTGCGCCGCCTCACCGAGCGCCTCAAGGGCGGCGGCGAGAGCAAGCCAGCCCCTGCCGCGCGTGCAGTGCGGCCCGGTACCCCCCGTCCCGCCCATGGCGCGCGGCCCGCAGCCCCGCAGGGCGACGCATCCGCCAGCACCGCGCAGACGGCTCCGGCATCTCAGTCCCAGGTGTCGGGGCCTCCCGCCCAGGAGACTGCCGTGTCGGCGTCGGAGGCTCCGACGCCCCGCGCACCGGCGCCCCGGGCGCCTGCCCCCCGGGCCCCCCTTCCGCAAGCGCCAGTTCCCCAGGGCCCAGTTCCCCAGGGCCCAGTTCCCCAGGGCCGTGTTCCGCAAGCCCCTGTTCCTCAGGCGCCGGCTCCTCAGGCATCGGTACAAGAGCGGGTTCCTCAGGCGCCGGCTTCTCAGGCGTCGGTTCAAGAGCGGGCTCCTCAGGCGCCGGCTCCTGAGGCGTCGGCTCCGCAGTCTCGCGAGCCCCAGGCTCCCGCACCCCAGGCGGCTGTGCCGCAGGTCACCCCTGCACCCCAGGCTGCAACGCCCCAGGCGCCCGCGCCGGAGGCTCCCATGTCGCCGGAGCCCGCCCCTGCCGGCCCGACCGCCCGCTCCGCGGCACCAGGGCCCCGTCCGGCGGTGCCCGGTGCTCGTCCTGGAGCGCCCGGCTCGCGTCCGGCCGCACCCGGGGGTCCGCGTGCGGCGGCCTCGGGTCCGCGTCCCGGTCCTCGTCCTGCCACGCCCGGCGCCACCGGTGCGCGACGCCCGGCGGGCACGCCCCGCCCGGGCAACAACCCGTTCGCCCCCAGCCAGGGGATGGGCGTCCGTCGGCCGCGTCCCGAGGGCGGCCCTGCCGCTCGCACTGATCGTCCGGGCGCCCCGCGCCCCGGCGTTCCCGGTGCCAGGCCCGCTGACGCCGGCCGTCTCCCGAGGCCCGGTGGCAGCGCCAGCGTTCCCGGCATGCCCCGCCCCAACCCGGCCATGATGCCGAAGCAGGCCTCCGGTCTCCTGCAGCCCGCGGGTCGCACTCGTCCCGCAGGACCCGGTGGCCCCGGACGCGGGCGCGGCAGCGCCCCCGGGCGTCCGGGCATGGGTGGCGGCCCCAGCACGGGGCCGGGCGGCGCGCCGGCCGGTGGCGGTCGTGGTGGCCGCGGCGGTCGCGGCGGGTCCGGCACCCAGGGTGCCTTCGGGCGCGCGGGGGGGCCCTCGCGACGCGGGCGCAAGAGCAAGAAGCAGCGCAGGCAGGAATTCGACCAGATGGAGGCGCCGTCGATTGGCGGCGTGCGCATCAGGCAGGGTGACGGGCAGAAGGTCAGGCTCCGGCGCGGCGCGTCGTTGACCGACCTCGCCGAGAAGATCGGCGTCGAGCCGGCGTCGCTGGTGCAGGTGCTCTTCCATCTGGGTGAGATGGTGAATGCCACCCAGTCCGTGGCCGACGACACCCTCCAGGTGCTGGGCGCGGAACTGAACTACGACATCGAGGTGGTGTCGCCCGAGGACGAGGACCGCGAGCTGCTGGAGTCCTTCGACCTGGAGTTCGGCGAGGACCTGGGCGGCGAGGAGGACCTTGCACCGCGTCCGCCGGCCGTCACGGTCATGGGCCACGTCGACCACGGCAAGACCAAGCTGCTCGACGCCGTCCGGCACACCAACGTGGTCGCG
>CAZZGU010000142.1:0-1162 GCA_964653755.1 uncultured Nigerium sp.
GCGGTGAAGCCTCTCCGGTTCCTCCCACGCCAGCAGCACCTGCGCCGCCGACCCCGCGTTCATCGTCAGCTGCGCGCCCACCGGTATGGTGTCGCGCAAGCCCGACGGGCGCTCGGCTGCCGCCGCACAGATGCGGATGTCTCCCTGGCGTCGGAACAGCTGCGCAGACTCACCGGTGATGTCGCGCAGACGGGCCAGAACCGGGCCGGCCGTGGCCAACAGGCGATCCTCGCCCGCTGCCGACGCCAGCTCCGTGAGACGCGGGCCGAGTACGAATCGTCCTTGCAGATCGCGACTGACCAACCGGTGGTGCTCCAGTGCAACCGCCAGTCGGTGGGCCGTGGGCCGGGCGAGGCCAGTGGCGCTCACCAGGCCCGCCAGGGTCGTCGGACCCTGTTCGAGTGCTGCCAGGACCAAGGCGGCCTTGTCAAGAACCCCCACACCGCTCGTTTTGTCCATAAGGTGATACTGCCGTCTCGCGAGTTGAACTGCAAATCCATAATGGTGACGATCGTGTAAACGCGCCCCCGGCCAGAAGGAGACAGTGATGGGCAGAACCCTCAGCGACAAGGTGTGGGAGGACCACGTGGTCCGCCGAGCCGCCGGCGAACCCGACCTGCTCTACATCGACCTGCACCTGGTCCACGAGGTGACGAGTCCGCAGGCGTTCGACGGGCTGCGTCTCGCGGGTCGGAGCGTCCGGCGTCCGGACCTCACCCTCGCCACCGAGGACCACAACACCCCGACCGTCGACATCCTCAAGCCGATCGCCGACCCGGTGAGCCGCCTGCAGGTCGACACGCTGCGCAAGAACGCGGCCGAGTTCGGCATCCGGCTCCACTCGCTGGGCGACCGGGACCAGGGCATCGTCCACATCATCGGCCCGCAGCTGGGCATCACCCAGCCGGGCATGACGATCGTCTGCGGCGACTCCCACACCTCGACCCACGGGGCCTTCGGTGCGCTGGCGTTCGGCATCGGAACGTCCGAGGTCGAGCACGTGCTCGCCACCCAGACGCTGTCGCAGGCCCCGGCCAAGCGCATGGCCGTCAACATCAACGGCGAGCTGCCCGACGGCGTGACCGCGAAAGACGTCGTCCTGGCGCTGATCGCCAAGGTCGGCACCGGCGGCGGGCAGGGGTACGTCGTGGAGTACCGCGGC
>CAZZGU010000142.1:1172-2543 GCA_964653755.1 uncultured Nigerium sp.
ACGATCTGCAACATGTCCATCGAATGGGGGGCCAAGGCCGGCATGGTCGCGCCGGACGAGACGACGTTCGCGTATCTGAAGGGACGCCCCCACGCACCCCAGGGCGCCGACTGGGACGCCGCCGTCGCCTATTGGCGGACCCTCTACTCCGACCCCGACGCCGTGTTCGACGCCGAGGTCGATCTGGACGCCAGCGCGCTCACCCCCTTCGTCACCTGGGGGACCAACCCCGGACAAGGCGTGGGACTGGCCGAGAGCGTCCCCGACCCCGCCGAGATGGCCGACCCGGTGGCGCGGGCGTCCGCCGAGCGTGCGTTGGAGTACATGGGCCTGGCGGCCCGGACGCCGCTGCGCGACATCCACATCGACACCGTGTTCATGGGCTCGTGCACCAACGGCCGCATCGAGGACCTGCGGCTCGCGGCGTCCGTGCTGAAGGGACGCAAGGTCGCCGAGGGCACCCGCATGTTGGTCGTGCCGGGTTCGGCGCGCGTCCGTGAGCAGGCGATGGAGGAGGGCCTGCACCAGATCTTCCTGGACGCCGGCGCCGAGTGGCGCGAGGCCGGCTGCTCGATGTGCCTGGGCATGAATCCCGACCAGCTCGCCCCGGGCGAGCGCAGCGCGTCCACCTCGAACCGCAACTTCGAAGGCCGTCAGGGCAAGGGGGGACGCACACATCTGGTGTCGCCCGCCGTCGCCGCCGCCACCGCCGTGCGCGGCACGCTGTCGTCCCCGGCCGACCTGTAAGGAGCTCGTCATGGAGAAGTTCACCACCCACACCGGCGTGGCCGTCCCGCTGCGGCGCAGCAACGTCGACACCGACCAGATCATCCCGGCGGTCTACCTCAAGCGGGTGACGAGGTCCGGGTTCGAGGACGGGCTGTTCGCCGCCTGGCGGGGGGATCCGTCGTTCGTCCTGAATCAGGACGCCTACCGGGCCGGCTCGGTGCTGGTGGCGGGTCCCGACTTCGGGACCGGCTCCTCGCGCGAGCACGCCGTCTGGGCGCTGCAGAACTACGGGTTCCGCGTCGTGATCGGGAGCCGCTTCGGCGACATCTTCCGCAGCAACTCCGGCAAGGCCGGGCTGCTGGTGGCCCTGGTGCCACAGTCGGTCGTCGAGCAGCTGTGGGCGATCATCGAGGCGCAGCCCGGCGTGGAAGTCTCCGTCGACCTGGTGGCGAAGACGATCACGGCGGCGGGGGAGTCGTTCGGGTTCGAGATCGACGACTACACCCGGCACCGGCTGCTGAACGGGCTCGACGACATCGGCATGACGCTGCAGCACGCCGACGAGATCACGGCGTACGAGGGCCGGCGGCTGCCGTTCAAGCCGGAGACGCTGCCGGTCCGGGTCGCCGACTGACGTCGCTC
>CAZZGU010000142.1:2643-6718 GCA_964653755.1 uncultured Nigerium sp.
CCGCCGCTAGGGTGGTCCCCGGCGTGTCCGCCCGACCCCGAGGAGTACCCGATGCCCGATCAGCCAGCACCCCGCACGCGTGTCGCGCTCATCTTCGGCGGGGTGAGCTCGGAGCACGACGTCTCCTGCCTGACCGCGGGCGGCGTGACGCGGGCCATCGACACCGAGCGCTTCGAGGTCGTGGGCATCGGCATCACCCCCTCGGGCCGTTGGGTCCAGGTCGACGCCGACGAGATGCGCGTCATGGAGGTCGTCGACGGACGCCTGCCCCGCCTGGACGAGGACCGTCCGATGGCGATGCTCGTCCCGCGAGGCGGAGTCGGACGGGTCGCCACTCTGGACGGCGACCGACTGGTCGACGCGCACGACTTCGACGTCGCGTTCGCGCTCCTGCACGGCCCCTTCGGCGAGGACGGCAGCATCCAGGGGATGTTCGAGATCCTCGGCATCCGGTACGTGGGGGCCGGCGTCGCGGCGTCCGCCATCGGCATGGACAAGGACCTCATGAAGCGTTCCCTGGAAGGTGCCGGCTTGCCGGTGGGCCCGTGGGTGACGGTCACGAAGTCGGCGTGGGCGCGGCATCGCGCCGAGCTGCTGACGAAGATCGAGGAACTCGACTTCCCCGTCTACGTCAAGCCCGCCCGCGGCGGCTCGAGCATGGGCATCTCGCGTGTCGAGTCGCTGGACGGACTGGACGCCGCCCTCACCCACGCCCATGAGCACGACCCCAAGGCGCTCGTGGAACAGGGGTTCGTCGGCGCCCGCGAGATCGAAGTCGCGGTGTTGGGGACGACGGACGGTCCCCCGCGCGTGTCGCTGGCCGGCGAGATCAGGATGCACACCCCCGACGCGTTCTACGACTTCGAGGCCAAGTACACCCCCGACAACCAGGTGTCCCTCGACATGCCGGCGCACCTGCCCGACGACCTGCTCCGCCGCGTCCAGCGGGTCGGGGCAAGGACTTTCACCGCCATGGACGTCGAAGGGCTCGCCCGCGTCGACCTTTTCGTGACACCCGACGACGCCGTGTACGTCAACGAACTCAACACCATGCCCGGATTCACGCGGCTGTCGATGTACCCGAGTCTGTGGGAGGCGACCGGGATCTCCTACGCCGACCTCATCGCCGAACTGATCACGCTCGCGCTCGAGCGGCCCACGGGGCTGCGCTGATGGCCGGACCCACGGTCGGCGAGGTCGGCGAGTTCGCGCTGATCAGCCAGATCACGCGCGACCTCGCGGTGCCGCCGAACGTCACCGTGGGCGTCGGCGACGACTGCGCCGTGTTCGCACCCACCGGGCAAGCCGCGGTGTCGACCGACGCCATGATCGAGGACGTCCACTTCAAGCGGGCGTGGTCGAGCCCGCACGACGTCGGACGCAAGGCCGTGGCGTCCTCGGTGGCCGATCTCGAAGCGATGGGCGCGCGGCCTCTCGGCATCGTCGTGAGCCTGTCCATGTCGCCGGAACTCGAGGCCAGCTGGGTGCTGGAGTGCGGCCGCGGCATCAAGGACGAGTGCGCCACCTGCGGTGCCGCGCTGATCGGCGGCGACGTCACCCGCAGCGCCCAGATCGGCATCGTCGTCACCGCGTTCGGGGATCTCGAGGGTCGCCCGCCGGTCCTGCGCTCGGGGGCACGACCCGGCGACACCGTCGCCTACATCGGACGCCTCGGCATGGCCGCCGCCGGGCTCGCCGTCCTGGGGCGTGGGTTCCGGTCGCCGGGGGCGGTGGTCCGGGCGCATCGCGTCCCGGAGCCACCGTACGGGCAGGGGATCGTGGCGTCCGAGGCGGGGGCGACCGCGATGATCGACTGCTCTGATGGGCTGCTGAGCGACCTCGGGCATGTGGCCAAGGCGTCCGGCGTGAGCATCGACGTCGACTCCAGCCGGCTCGACGTCGAAGAGGCCCAGAGAACCGTGGCCGCGGCGATCGGCGGCGGGGACCCCATGTCGTTCATTCTGACCGGCGGCGACGACCACGCTCTCCTGGCGACATTCCCGGGCAGGCCGCCCGCCGGCTGGACGCGCATCGGGCGGGTCGTCGCGGCTTCCGAGAGCCCCGGCGTGACCGTCGACGGCGAGCCCTACGCAGGGACGCCGGGGTGGCGGCACTTCTGAGTCGGTGGCGCTTGTCGGCGGCCGAGGGTGTGGTGGGTTGAGCCGGTCTACCGTAAGCGAGATGCCGCGAATCTGCCCTGCTGTTGGGCTCAGGGCCGGTTGTTGGCGGTTTCCCGGAACAGCGCGTCATTTTCGCGGCAGACACCCCCGTTCTGGGACCGGGATCGACCAGAGAGTGCCGCGAATCTGCCCCGCTGTTGGGCTCGAGGCCTGTTTTGGGCGCTTTTCTCGCACAGCGCGCCATTCTCCCGGCAGACACCCCGGTTCCGGCACCGATAGCGGCAGTCAAGTGCCCGCCGCCCTGCGCGAGCACAGGCCCGGCAGCATCTGAGCGCACAGCACCCGCGGTTGTCCAGGTAGTCGATCAGGTATGTCGCTCGACCGGTTCGCTTTGGGCCGGCTCCACCCGCGTCGCGAGGGCCTGCGCGCGGCTGGGTGTTACCCTGCGTCTATGGCGACCCGCGCGTCTTCCCCCACGCGGAGCCGAACGAGCACGTCCTCGCGCAGTTCGTCCTCCCGTCAGGCCGGAAGCAAGAAGCCCACGTCCCGCGCCCCCGCGAAGAAGTCCGGGGGCGGTTTCGGCGCGTTCCTGGCCGCCATAGGGCGCGGCGTCTCCGCCCTCGGGCGTGGCATCGCGGCCGTATGGCGCGGTACGGCCCACCTGATCGGTGGGATGGTCCGCAGCCTGGGCAGCGGCGTCCGAGACCTCGACCCCGAACTTCGCCGCGACGGCACCGGACTCGCGCTCATCGCATCCGCCGTGGTCGTCGCCGCCGCGTTCTGGTTCATGGTGCCCGGCGCCTTCGGCGACTGGCTGCGCATGGTCATCGCCACTGTCTTCGGCCGGGCCAGTTACGTGCTGCCGATCGCCGCGATCGGAATGGCGTGGCGCACCCTGCGCGACCCCGCCGCCAACGGCCCCGCCGGACGCCAGCCCGTCGGCTGGGCGGCACTGTCGTTCGGCATCCTCGGACTCGTCAGCATCTCCCGCGGCCTCCCCACCCCCACCGACGGCCCCGCCATGCGCGACGCCGGGGGAGCGCTCGGGTTCGTGTCCTCGAGTTTCCTGGCGGACCTGTTGACCGTCTGGGTCGCCGTGCCCCTGCTCGTGCTGCTGAGCGTCTTCGGGCTGCTCGTCATCACCGGGATCCCCCTGCGTGACTTCCCCGGACGCCTCCGCGCCGTCCGCGAGCACCTCGCCCGGCCCGCGCCACTGACCCTGGAACTCACGAACAGTCGCGCCTACGACTCCCCGCTCGTGCTCGAGCCCGTCCGCGACGAGGACGCCCGCGCCCCACTCTCGCACGGCTCCCCGCGCGAACCCGACATCTTCGACGTCGAGGTCTTCGACGTCGACGAGCTTGCCCCCGCCCCGCTCGCGGGCGGCAAGGCCGACGGCAGGAAGGTCAGGGCAGGCAAGAGGGCCGCTGCCGAGGACCTCCGCCCCTCGGCGTCCGATCCCCTGGCGCCTGACTCCTCGGCGTCCGACCCCCTGGCGCCACACGACTCGGCGCCACACCACCTCGCGCCCCCGGACCACTCCCCGGCCCCACCCCGCGGCGAGCAACTCACGTTGTCGGGGGACATTCAGTACGTCCTCCCCGACGCCACCACCCTCAAGTCGGGCACGGCACCCAAGGCGCGCAGTGAGGCGTCCGACGCGGTGGTGGGACGCCTCGCCGAGGTGTTCCGGCAGTTCGACATCGACGCGGCGGTGACGGGGTACACGCGCGGCCCGACGGTCACGCGCTACGAGGTCGAGCTCGGCACCGGTGTGAAGGTGGAGAAGGTCACCGCGCTGGGGCGCAACATCGCGTACGCGGTGGCGTCGGCGGATGTGCGGATCCTGTCGCCGATCCCGGGGAAGTCGGCCATCGGCGTCGAGATCCCGAACGTCGACAAGGAAATCGTGTCGCTCGGGGACGTGCTGCGCTCGGCCCGCGCCCGCAACGACC
>CAZZGU010000143.1:0-6615 GCA_964653755.1 uncultured Nigerium sp.
GACGTGCAGGAGTTGGGCGACGTAGGCGAGGACGACCAGGTAACACGCGTTCTGGAGGCCGAACAGGAGCCACAGCCCCGCCTCCCCGCCCGGGGCGACCGCAAGGAACAGCTCCCCGAAGAGCCCCCGTCGAACGAAGCCGCCGCCGTAGTTGATCAACCAGTCGCCCGCCATCCAGGGGTCGCCACCGGCGGGCACGGTCGCCGCGTAGGCCGGGACGGCCCGGCTCAACGCCAGGCCCAGGACGAAGTACGCGAACACCGCGCGCAGCAGGCGACGGGGGTCGATCACGGGGCGAGGCTAACACCGTCGCAGAGCCCAAACCCGAGTGCCTGACCCGTGGGCCTCGGTCGTGACGCGGCCACACTGGGATAGCGTGTCCGCCGTCAGACCGGCCACGAAGGAGGGACCCGCCATGGTCGTGCTCGAGGAGGACACCGCACCCGTCGCAACGGCGGCTGACGAGCATCCTCCACGGAGCGGTCAGCGTCGAGGAGGCATCATCCTCCCGGTCGTGGTCGGTCTGGTGACGCTGCTCGCCGGCGGTTTCCTGACATTCCGGCTGCTCCAGTCCACCGATGTGCAGGTGACGACGCCTCCGGTTCCGTCCGCCACCCGGGCCGCTGCCGGTCAGGTGGTGGCGACGATCCCCGTGGGCGCCTCACCCCAGGACGTCGCCATCGACGAGGTGGCCGGCATCGCCTACGTGACCAGGCTCGGTGACCCGGGCGGCCTGCTGCGGGACGACGACGAGGCGCGCCGCGGCTCCGTGTCGATGGTCGACCCGGCCACTCGCACTGTGGTGAAGTCGGTCAAGGTGGCGATCGACCCGGTCGGCGTCGCGGTCGACCCCGCCGGCGGCACGGCGTGGGTGGCCAACTCCGGTTCCCGGGAGGTCTCCGTCATCAGCGCTGCGAGCCGGGAGGTCGTGTCGGCGATCGCGGTGGGGGAGGAACCGCGGCAGATGGCCGTCGACCCCGGCACCGGCCTCGTCTACGTGGCCAACACGGGCGAGGACTCCATGTCCGTCATCGACGGCCGGTCCCGCTTCGTCGTCGACATGATGGGCCTCGCTGCGCGACCCCACGGAGTCGCCTTCGAGAAGGCGGGCGGACGGGTCTTCATCACCAACTCGGAGGCCGCGACGACCGAGGTCGTCGATCCGACCTCGAAGCAAGGCACCTTCACGGTCGGCGAGCGCCCGATGGGCGTCGCGGTCGACGACGGGCTCGGTCTGGTCTACGTCTCGAACTGGGGCACGAACACCGTCACCGTCGTGGAGGCCAGGAGCCGGCGGTGGTGGAACACCGTCATCGTCGGCAAGCGCCCCTACGACGTCGCCATCGACAACGCGGCCAGGGTCGCCTACGTGAGCAACTGGGCCGACGGCACGGTGTCGGTCATCGACGCCAACACCCGCAAGGTCGTCAACACCATTCCGGTCGGCGCCCGCCCCCAGGGCGTCGCCGTCGATCCCCGCGATGGGACGGTCTACGTGGTCAACTCCGGCGACGGGACGGTGTCGGTGTTGGCCGCGGCCTGAGCGGGGCTAGATTCTCCTCATGCCTGACATCACCCCGCTGCTCCGCCAGCGCTGGAGCCCCAAGACCTTCGACCCCACCCATTCCGTCGACGACGAGCAGGTCTCCCTCCTGCTCGAGGCCGCCCGCTGGGCGCCGTCGGCGCGCAACGTCCAGCCGTGGCGTTTCATCCTCGGACGCCGGGGCGACGAAGTCCGCGCCCGCATCGAACCCCACGTGGTTGGCAAGTCCGCCTGGGCCCTGGACGCCAGCCTGCTCGTCGTGAACATCTACGACGCCTGGCGCCCGGGCCTCGATCTCGCGATCTACGACCTCGGCGGCGCCGTCGCGCACATGAGCGTCCAGGGCGAGGCTCTCGGCCTCCACGCCCGTCAGTTCGCGAGCTTCGACGTGGACGCCCTCCAGCGCGAGTTCGGCATCGAGCGCCCGTACGCGGCCGTGACCATCACCGCCTTCGGCGTCCCACCCGAGGGATTCCGCCCCGACGACCGGACCCGTCTCGAACCCGAGGCCCTGCTCTGGCTCCTCCGGTGACCCCCGACGAGCGCGGTCCGTGGGTGGTGCGCCGCCACGCCGACGTCGTCGCGGTCGCCACGTCTCCCGAGGACTACTCCAGCCACGTCTCCCGGTTCCTGCAGGTGCCCAACGGGCTGGACGGTGAAGCTCACGCCCGAGCGCGGGCGCTGCTCGACCCGTTCTTCGCCCCGGACCGGATGGCCGCGCTCGCCCCCGTCCTGCGCGGCCTGGCCGACGAGCTGGTCGCCGCCGTCCCGCGCGGTGAGCCCGTCGACGCGGTGACCGAACTCGGTGCCCGCTACGCGGTGCGCGCCCAGTCGGCCTGGCTCGGCTGGCCCGCCGACCTCGAGGAAGAGCTCCTGGCCTGGATGGAGGACAACCACGCCGCCACCCGCTCCGGCGAGCTGGCCCGGACGGCCGAGGTGGCCGCCCACTTCGACGCGATCGTGCACCGGCTGGTCGAAACCCGGCGAACCGCCGGCGACGCCGCCCCCGACGACGTCACCACCGAGCTGGTCCGGCTGAGCGACGACGGGCGTCCGCTGACCGACGAGGTTCTGGTCTCGGTGCTGCGCAACTGGACCGGCGGCGACCTCGGGTCACTGGCGCTCTGCGTGGGAGTCGTCCTGCACCGCCTCGCGACCCACGTCGGCCTTGCGGACGCCCTGCGCACCGCGTCCGAGGACGAGCTGGCGGCGGCGATCGACGAGATCCTCCGCATCGACGACCCGTTCGTCTCCAACCGGCGCGTGACCACGCGCGAGGTCACGCTCGCGGGCAGGACGATCCCGGCGGGGGAGCGGGTGGTGCTCAACTGGACGGCCGCCAACCGCGACCCCGACGTGTTCGGCGACCCGGACGCCTACGACCCCGCGCGCAACGCGTCCGCCAACCTCGTCTACGGCGTCGGCCCGCACGTGTGCCCGGGCCGGCCGCTGGCCACGCTGGAGCTGTGCGTCTTCGTGCGCGCCCTGCTGGCCGCCGTCGCGCGCGTCGAGCTCGTCCCGGGCGAGCAGCCCGAGCGCGAACAGCCGCCGTTGGGCGGCTACCGGCGGGTTCCGGTCATGCTGGCCTGACGGGGACGGCTCAGCGCCCGGACTCGTGCCGGGCGCGGAAGCCGGCCCAGCGGCCGTCCACCCAGGCCTGCACGTGCTCGGCGGTCTCCTCCTCCATCCGGCGGAAGCGGCCCTGCCCGGCGAAGAACTCCGTCACCGGGGTCAGTGGCTTGCCGGACCGGGCGAGCGCGGCGCTGCGCCCGGTGAGCCGGAACGCCCCCTCCTCGACCTCGTAGAGCACCACGAGCCCGGTCTCGACGGCGAGCTTGCCGAGCCGGACGGTGTCCTTGGGGTCGAAGGACCAGCCGCTCGGGCAGGGCGTGTTCATGTGGATGTAGCGCAGACCGCGCATGCCACGCGCCTTGACGACCTTGTCGTAGACGTCGGTCGGGTAGACCGAGCTCGTGGTCGCGACGTAGCCGATCCCGTGGGCCTCCATGATGCGGGGGATGTCCTTGGGGTTCTCACGCTTGCCCGACCAGGTCGTGGTCGTGCGGGCGCCCTGCGGGGTGAGGCCGGAACGCTGGGTCCCGGTGTTCATGTACCCCTCGTTGTCGTAGCAGATGTAGATGAAGTCGTCGTTGCGCTCGGCAGCGCCCGACAGCGCCTGGATGCCGATGTCGCCGGTGCCACCATCGCCGGCCATCGCCACGACGGTCATCTCGTCCGCGCGTCCGGTGGCTCGCAGCCCCGCGGCCAGCCCGGCGGCCGCGGCCGCGGTGGAGGGGAACGCGACGTTCACCCAGGGGACCGTCACCGACGACGTCGGGTACATGCCGCCGAGCACGGTCAGGCAGCTCGCCGGGACGGCCATCACCATCTGGCCGTCCAGCGCGGCGGTGATCTGGCGCAGGCCGATGCCGATGCCGCAGCCGGCGCACGCGCGGTTGCCGGGCAGGACGTGGCTGGTGACCGGGAGGTCGAGGATCTTGCTCACCGGGTGGCTCCTTCGGGACGCAGGTTGATCCACTCCGGTGCCCGGTCACGGACGCCGGCGTGGAAGTCGGCGATCGCGCGCCGGGTGGCGGCGACGAGGTCGTCCGGGCTCACGTCACGCCCGCCGAGGCCGCAGATGAACCCCGACACGAGCGGGGCCTCGCCGCGCAGCGGCTGGAGGGCGGCCTTGAGGTCGCCCGCGATCGGGCCCTCGACGCCGTAGCTCAGCGCCTTGTCGAAGACCACCGCGAGCTGCTTGCCCTCCAGCCGGGCGCGGAGCGCCTCGACCGGGACGGGCCGGTAGCACCGGATGCCGAGGACGCCGACGCGCACCCCGTCCGACCGGAGTTCGTCGACGGCCAGCGTGAGCTGCGTGGTGAGGCTGCCGGCGGCGATCACGGCGACGTCCGCGTCGTCGAGACGGTAGTCCCAGACCAGGCCACCCCACGAACGACCGGTGACCGCGGCGTACTCGGCGTCCACCTCACCCACCACGTCGAGCGCCTCCAGGACCCCGGCGTGGTGGAGGGCCCGCAGCTCCATGTAGCCGGGCCGGACGATACCGTCGGCGTCCGGACGGGGATCTGCCAGGGTGACCGGCCCGATGTTGCGGGGGTCGCGTGGGTCGACCACCTGCAACGGCTGCGGTCGGGGCGGCAGGAAGGCGTCCGCCTGCTCGACCGAGGGCACGTCGACCGGCATGACCGTGTGCGACAGCAGGAAGCCGTCGTAGCAGACCATGACGGGCACGTCGATGCGTTCGGCGATCCGGTAGGCCTGCAGGGTGGTGTCGAGGATCTCCTGGTTGTCGCGGCAGTAGAGCTGCACCCAGCCGGCGTCGCGGACGCTCATGGAGTCCTGCTGGTCGTTGAGGACGTTCCAGGGCGCGGCCATCGCGCGGTTGGCGATGCACATGACCAGGGGCAGGCGCGCGCCCGCAGCCCACCAGACCTGTTCGGTCATGTAGGCCAGCCCGTTGGCGGACGTGGCCGTGAACACGCGCGCGCCCACGGTGGAGGCTGCGATGCAGACCGTGAGCGCGGAGTGCTCCGACTCCACGGTGACGAACTCGGCGTCCATCTCCCCGGACTCCACCCAGCTGCTCAGGGTCTCGACCACGGAGGTCTGCGGGGTGATGGGGTAGGCCGCGATGACCTGGACGCGGGCCAGCCGGGCCGCCGTGGCGGCGGCCTCGTTGCCGGCAATGACGCGGGCGGTCATCGGACGCCCCCCTCGGGGATCATGTCGATGGCCCGCGGCGGGCAGACCTCGGCGCAGATACCGCAGCCCTTGCAGTACTCCAGGTCGATGACCGGGGGAACGCTCCGGGTGATGCAGTTGTCGGGGCAATGGGCCCAGCAGAGCTGGCAGGTGTCCTTGCCCGACTTCGCCGGCAGGCACTCGGCGTACCGGATGACGGGGTAGGCGTCCCGCCAGTCGCCGGTGCGACCCGCCTCACCGAGGTGGGGAGTGGACATCGAGATCTCGTGGATCCCCGGGAAGTCGTTCATGCGTTCGTCCTGTCGTGGGCCAGCCGGACGGCCCGGATGTTCTTGGCGGCGGCCTCGGGGCCGAACGCCTCGTTGATGGCGGCCTCCACGCTGGCGAGCGTCACCATTCCGGTCGCCGCCGCGATGCTTCCGAGGATCGCGGTGTTCACCATGGGCCGCCCGCCCACGACCACGCCGGCCTCTTCGGCGGCGCCGGTCACGTCCGCGGTGACCACGCGCACCCCGTCGCCCAGGCCGAGTTCGGCGGCCGTCCGGGTCGTGTTGACGATCAGGACGCCGTCCGGATCGAGCCCCTCGACGGCGTGGGCGACCTCCAGCAGCGAGTCGTCCAGCACCACCACGACGTCGGGGTGCGACACCTGCGAGAGCACCCGGATCGTCTCGCGCGCCAGTCGCGTGGACGCCGTGATCGGAGCCCCCCGCCGCTCTGCCCCGAAGGACGGGGCGGCGGTCACGCCCGGCCACCCGCTCAGGAAGCCTGCCTGCGCGAGGATCTTCGACGAGGTGACGGCGCCCTGCCCACCGCGTCCGTGCCAGCGGACCTCGTGCCTCTGGCGCTGGGCGATGACCTTGGGGGCGTCGGCGTCCCCGGCGTGTTCGCCGGCGAAGACGCCGATCTCGATGCCGAGCAGGTCCTTGGCGGTCTGGCGCAGCTTGTACTTCTGGATCTTGCCGGACGCGGTCTGCGGGTAGTCCTCGACGAAGAACACGTGGGCGGGGGCTTTGTAGCGGGCCATCCGGGCCCGGGCGTACTCCTGGACGTCTGTCTCGGTGATCACGGAGCCCGCACTGCGCCGGATGAACGCACCGACGACCTCGCCGTACTTGGCGTTCGGGACGCCGACCACCTGGACGTCCTCGACGCCCGGCATCGTGTAGAGAAACTCCTCGATCTCGCGGGGGTAGATGTTCTCCCCACCCCGGATGATCATGTCCTTGATGCGCCCGGTGATGCGGTAGTAGCCGTGCTCGTCGACGGTCCCCACGTCACCGGAGTGCAGCCAGCCGTCGGCGTCGATGACGGCCGCAGTGGCCGCGGGCATCTTGTAGTAGCCC
>CAZZGU010000144.1:0-6574 GCA_964653755.1 uncultured Nigerium sp.
TACGCCTGGTCGACGATCGCGCTGGTGTGCGCGCCCGCGGGTCTGGCCTTCATCGGCTGGGACACCGCCGGGGGCTTCCGCAAGGAGATCCTGGTGTTCGTCGTGCTCGCCCTGCTGGCGTGGTCGCGTCGCGAGCACCGGCGCGCCCCCGCCGCGATCGCACTCATCACGGCCGCCCTGGCCCTGTACGTGGTGGCGGTCCTCTCCTGGGAGCCCTCGGCCTTCCTCCTTCCGGCCGTCGCCGCGATCCTGCTGGCCGGTGAGGGCCACCTCACGGTGTTCCGCCGCACCGCGGCGGCCGTCTTCGCCGTGGTGGCGCTGCTCGGCGGAGCTGCCAGCATGGTGGCCCACGGCGACGTGGGGACGGCGCTGGCCGTGTGCGAGAGCGTGCGGTCGCACGGGTTCGGCGGCACCGACCTGTGCGGTGCGGAGGCGGTGAGCGGCGGAGGCATCGAGGCGGTGGGATGGACCAGCAAGCGGGCCCTTGCCGACGTCGCGGCCTCGTTCCCGCTGTACGTGGGCTTCATCCCGTACATCGCGCTCGCGCTCGTGCCCGCGGTCACCTCGACCTGGTTCAGGGAGCACCGACGGTGGGGCGTCCTGGTCGCCCTCGGCGTCGTCCCCATGTACCTTCTCGTGACCGACTACGGCCGCTGGACGCACATCGTGGTGATGGCCCTGATGTTCTGCGCCACGGCCGTGTCTGGTTCGGCCGCGTACTCCCCGTTGTGGAATCCCCTCGTGACCGTGTTCTACGTCTCCCTGTGGGGCATGCCGCACCACCTGGCCCCGGACGCCGGCTTCGAATGGCTCGGCGCCGTGCACACGGTCGTCACCGACCTCATCCGGTTCACCAGCGAGATCCTTGACTTCCCCCTGGCACCGGGGCTCGTGCGGCAGGTGGCGAAGCCATGACGACCGCCCGCGTCCCGGCGCTCCAACCGATCATCCTGCGTGGCGGCTTCGCCCTGTTCATCCTCTTCTTCGCGGTGGGACGTGCGGCCGTCCGTTACGTCAACCTCGTCATCCCGACCGGGGGCGATCCGTGGATGGTGGGTGACTGGCTGATCAACTACGGCGGCGGCTTCGTGCGCCGCGGCCTGTTCGGGGAGCTCTTCCTGGCCCTCACTCCCCCGGGGAACGGGAGCCTGTGGATCCTCTTCGCCCTCCAGATGGCGTGCTACCTCGTCATGCTCTCGTTCCTGGTGTCCGTGCTGCATCGCACGAGGTACTCCTGGTCGAGCATCGCCCTCGTCTGCGGACCCGCAGGCCTCGCCTACATCGGCTGGGTCCCCAGCATCGACGGCGCCTTCCGGAAGGAGATCCTCGCCCTGGCCGCGCTGGCCCTGCTCGCCTGGGCACGCTCCCCCGGCCGTGGCCGAACGGGAACCGTGACGCTCACCGCTGCGGGGCTCGCGCTCTACGTCCTGGCCGTCTTCTCCTGGGAACCCAGCGCGCTGCTCGTGCCGGCGGTCGTGTACCTGCTGGTGGGAGGGGCGGGCAGGCCCGACCTCGTGCTGTTCCGCCGGTCCGCCGCGGTCGCGGTCACGATCGTGGCGGGCTTCGGCGCCGTGGTCAGCGTCCTGTGGCACGGGGATGTCGCCGTGGCCAACGCGATCTGCGATGCCGTGCGGGCCCACGACCTCACCGGTCCCGTGATCTGCTCCGGCGGCGCCGTCTGGAACGGGGGCGCGATCGAGGCGATCGGCTGGACCAGCTACAAGACCGCCCAGGACCTCGCCATCGCGATTCCCCCGTACGTGGGTTTCCTGCCGCTCGTGCTCCTCGCGCTGGTCCCGGTCGCAGCGTCGGCATGGTTCCGCCGGCACTGGGGTTGGGCCGTTGTCATCGTCGCCGCGGTCGCCCCGCTGTACTTCATCGTCACCGACTACGGCCGCTGGACGCACCTGCTGGTGCTCGCCCTCACCTTCTGCATCACCGCGGACGATCCCCACGGGGGCCACTCGCCGTTGTGGAACCCGGTCGGGGCGGTGGCCTACACCGCCCTGTGGGGCATGCCGCACTGGATGGGCGAGGCACAGCTGGGTGAGCACTGGTGGCCTTTCGTCGGCCTCCTGCCGACAGTCCTCGTCGTCGTCAACTCGCGGCTGCTGGCCCTGTCGACGGCCGGCAGTGCACCGACCGTCACGATCGGTCCGGCACTGGACTTCTCCTACGTCAGGCACTTCTTCGAGGTCGTCCCCGCCCACGGCTGGGACTCGTGGTTCCCGGTCATGCTGGCCATGCGGCACATGGACGCCGGAGGTCAGAACCTCTACGAGACGATCTTCTTCGGACAGGGCGTCAAGTTCCAGTACCCCACGACGAGCCTGCTGTTCATCGAACCGTTCTGGGCGCTGTGGCCGAACAACATCGCGTGGCCGCTCAACGCGCTGGGCTGGCTGGCCGTCATCGCGACGGGATTCTTCCTCTTCCGCATCCTGCAACGCCTGCTGGGCGAGTCCACCGTCCCGTACGCCGGGCTGGCCGTCTCCCGAAACGCTGGGCTGCTCGGCGCCTCGATGCTGGCGGCGCTCACCTTCTACCCGCTGGTCCAGGCGTGGAACCTGGGACAGGCGCAGGTGTTCATCAACCTCTTCTGCACGCTGGCCCTCCACCTGTACCTCCAAGGGCGAAAGGCCCTGGCAGGGTTCGTCCTGGCGCTGGCCTGCCTCCTGAAGCCGCAGCTCGCCCTGTTCGTGCTCTGGGGACTGGTCCGCCGGGACTGGCGCTTCCTCGCCGGGCTGGTCTCCACCGGGGCGGTCGGGGTCATCCTCGCGATCCTGCGCTACGGCTGGCACAACTTCTTCGCCTACTTCGAGGTGCTGAGCTTCCTCAGTCGCCGCGGCGAGTCCTACTACATCAACCATTCCGTGAACGGGCTCCTCCACCACCTCGCGGGCAAGGAGGACCCCCTGAACTTCTGGGGTTTCCCGGCGTTCAACCCGGTCGTCTACACGGGCACGATGCTGTCGACCGTCGCGTTCGTGGGTCTCGCCCTCGTCGTGGTGGCCCGTCCGCTGCGCGACGTGCGCGACTCCGCGGCCCTCGACTTCTCGCTCGGGCTCGCCTGCTTCACCGTGGCGTCACCGATCGCGTGGGAGCACCACTACGGCCTGATCCTGCCCGCTTACGCGGTCACCCTCGTCCTCGCCACCCGCCTCGGACGGCCCAGGGCGACGCCCCTCCTGGCGGCTCTGGGCCTGTCCTACCTGATGACGGGGTTCAGCTGGTACTGGCAGGTCGGGCTCGCCCACACGCCGTTCAACTTCCTGCTGTCGCTGCTCTTCTTCGGCGTCCTGCTGCTGATCGGCTGCATGCTCGCCGTCCGGTGGCACCTGGCGAGGTCCGACAGCCTCCCCGCTTCGAGGGCCGCGGCGTCTCAGCCGGCAGCCAGCACCGAGACCGTGCCGTCGCCGGCGTTGACCACGTAGACCGTCCCGTTGCGCGGATCGACGACGACGCCTTGCGGCTTGAGGCCGACCGGGATCGTGTGGGTCACCGTGCGGGTGTTGGCGTCAATCACGGAAACCGAGTTCGACTCCCAGTTGGTGACGTAAACCGCCCGGGCCTCCTGATCGATGGCGACGCCGTAGGGGCGCATCTCGACCATGATCGTGTCCCACCAGCGTCGCGTCTGAGCTTCGGCGACCGTGACCGTGTTGCCGCCCCAGTTGGCCACGTAGACCGCGCCGATGGCCTGGTCGAGGGCGACGCCCCACGGACGTTCGCCGGCCGAGAACGTGCCTTGGGGCTCGGTCGGGTCGACGACCTCGACGCCAGCCCCCTCGGACTTCGTGACGAACATGAGGCCGGTCGAGTCCTGGAACGCGATGCCGAGGGGACGCGACGGAATGCCCATCGTGTCGAGGACGAACCGGGATTGGGGGTCGATCACGGCCAGAGAGTCCTCGCCGGTGTTGGCCACGTAGACCAGTCCAGTGCCGGGATTGACGCCCACGCCCCGCGGTTCCTCCCCCACCGGGATGGTGTTGACCACGCGGCCGGCGGCGAGGTCGACCGCGGACACGCTCCGCTCACCTGAGTTGGCGACCCAGACGGTGCCGCCGGTCGGGTCAACGGCCACGCCGACTGGGTCGATCCCCACGAGAATGGTGCGGGCCACCTGGCGGCTGTTGGTGTCGACCACGACCACCGCGCCGCGACGGGCCGGATCCTCGTCATCCCGTGCCTCGCCGCTGGGCTCTCCCAGGCGGGTGACATACGCGTTGCCCGTGCCGGGGTGGAATGCGATCGCCTGGGGGTTGGCGCCGACCCCGATGCTGCCCACGACCTGGGTGGCGGCGGCCCTGGTGGGCTCCGGCGGAACTGCCTCGGCGGCCAGGGTCACCTGCGACGAGGAGAGCACGTTGACCGCGAAAGCGCCAGCGACCGCCAGCGCCACCAGCCCCGCGATGGCGGGGATCATCAGACCGGAGCTGGCCCCGGGGAGCCTTCGGGTGCGGCGGGACTCCGCAGTCTGGTCGAGTTCCTCGGCCATGAGCGAGGCTCCCTTCGTCAAGACGTCGTGGCATGGAGACGGCCGGCCACCGGGGCCGACCTGCAGGTCAGGCTAGCGCAGAGCCGCCCGGACCGCCGAAGGACCCTCCAGGTCGGAAATCGCCCGAGGGACGAACTGCGCAGTGCTAGGGTCGCGGCCGTGCCGACGAACACCCAACCGCTCGCGACGCTGGTGCGCGCGACCATCGCGATGGTGATCCTGGCGATTCCGCTGGCCCTGGCGCTGGTCAACTACGCGGGCAGCATCCCCGAGGGCGGAGAGCCCTGGCTGGCGGGTGACTGGTTCATCAATTACGGCGGCGGGTTCGTCCGGCGCGGCCTGTTCGGCGAGTTGTTCCTGGCTCTGGCGCCCGCCGGAGAGGCGGGCCTGTGGGTGCTGTTCGGACTGCAGGCCGGCATCTACGCACTTCTGCTGGTCTACTGCCTCCAGGTGCTGCACGCGACCGGGTACGCGTGGTCGGCCATCGCACTGGTCTGTTCCCCCCTGGCGCTGGCGTTCATCGGTTGGGACGTCGACGGCGGCTTCCGCAAGGAGATCCTCACCTTCTTCGCCCTCGCGCTGCTGGCCTGGGCGCGGCGTCCCGGACGCCGCCCCGGCACCGTGATCGCCCTGGTGGTCGTGGCGCTCGCCCTGTTCGTCCTGGGCGTCTTCTCATGGGAGGCCAGCACGCTCCTGCTGCCGGGCATCCTGTACCTGCTGCTCGCCCGCGGCGCCCCGCACACCCACCTCGACGTCTTTCGGAGGTCGGCGGCGGCGGTCTTCGTCGTCGCAGGCGGCACCGGCGCGGTTCTCGGCACCCTCCTCCATGGCGACGCGGGTACCGCGGCAGCCATCTGTGACGCCGTTCGGGACGCCGGGTTCCGCGGGCCAGCGCTCTGCGGGGTCGAGGCGACCGGGGGCGGCGGCATTGAGGCGATCGGCTGGTCCAGCGAGCGAGCGATGCAGGACGTCCTGGTTTCCTACCCCCTGTACGTCGTGTTCCTGCCCTTCTTCGTGCTGGCGCTCCTGCCCGCGGTCGTGTCCCCCTGGTTCCGCAAGCACTGGCTGTGGGGTGTCGCGATCGTGGCGGGTGTGCTGCCGCTCTTCATCGTCGTCACCGACTACGGGCGGTGGACGCACATGATCGTCATGGCGTTGCTGTTCTGCATCACCGCGGACGACCCGCGCGCGGCCGAGGCGTCCGTCTGGAATCCGCTGTCGACGCTGCTGTATGTGTCGCTGTGGTCGATGCCCCACCACCTCGCCCCGGACGGCGGCTGGCCCTGGCTCGGTCTGGCGCGGACGGTGGTCGACCACACGCGGATCGCGCTCGGCAGTCTCCTCGGGATGGGGGGACCAGGGTGGTGACCGCCCCACGGAAGCCCCCACGCGGCGGCTGGCCCCTCGTGGGGCGCGCCCTGTTCGCGTACCTCGTCCTCGGGGCGGCGGTCGGCAAGGCCCTGAGCAAGTACTCCGAGGAGATCCCCTTCGGTGGCAGTCCCTGGTCGGCTGGGGAGTGGCTGGTGAGTTACGCGGACGGGTTCGTCCGCCGCGGGCTGTTCGGGGAGCTCTTCCTCCGCGTCGCGCCCGGCGGGCAGGCGGGACTTTGGCTGCTGTACGGAATCCAGATGTCGCTGTTGCTGGTCGTCGTGGCGTACGGGGTCTCGGCGCTGCACCGCTCCTCCTACTCGTGGTCGACGATCGCGCTGGTGTGTGGGCCGGTGTCGATCCCCTTCGTGGGATGGGGCGACAGCAGCTTCCACAAGGAGTTCCTGCCCTTCGTGGTGCTCGCGTTGCTGGCGTGGGCGCGGCGTCCGGGGCGGCGTCGAGGCACGGTCGTGGTGCTGGTGGTCGCAGCGCTCGCCCTGTTCGTTCTCGCGGTCTTCTCGTGGGAGGCCAGCGCCCTGCTGTTGCCCGGCATGCTCTACCTGCTGGTCGCACGCGGGGCGCCGCACGCTTCACTCGACGTCTTCCGGCGCTCCGTTGCGGCGGTCTTCGTGGTGGTCGGCGGCACCGGCGCGGTCATCAGCACGCTCATCCACGGCGACGCGCAGACCGCTCACGCGGTGTGCG
>CAZZGU010000145.1:0-6515 GCA_964653755.1 uncultured Nigerium sp.
ATGCCATCAATCACACCAATGATGTCGTGAATCTTTTGGCTGCTTTGGTTGATGGCATCCATGGTGGCCACCACCTGCCCCACCACCTCACCGCCGCGCTGGGCCACTGTGGCATTGGCCGCGGCCATCTCGCTGTGCGTCGTCGGGTGCGGCGCCCGGGCTCCGGAGGCTTCCAGGGTTCCCTTCTCCCCGGGGCCAAGGCCCTCAGCTGCCGTCTCCGCTCCCACTGACGCCCGGGTCTTGCCCACACCGCAGAAACTGCCTCTCAGCCCGCTGGAGGGGATGGTGTTCCAGCCGGGCTCTGATCACGTTCCCAGCCAGGGCGGTGCCGTGCTGGCACCCGCACGCACCGGCCGCCTGGACGGGCGAACCGTTGTGGTGGACCCGGGGCACAACGGGGTGTACGACGCTCGCATCAACACCCGACAGGTCCCGGCAGGAAACGGCCGATCCAAGCACTGCAACACCTCTGGTGCCACGAGCGTCACCGGCACGCCCGAGCACGCCTTCAACTGGGACGTGGCCGTGAGACTGGTCGCGGAGCTGCGGGTTCGAGGTGCCACCGTGATTCTCACTCGCCCCAACGATCAGGGGCTCGGTCCCTGCGTCAACGAACGCGCAGCCGTGGGCAATCGCCACGAGGCCGACCTGGCCGTCTCCATCCACGCTGACAGCAACGCCGGGGCCTCGGCGCGCGGCTTCCACATCATCACCTCGGACACCATGGCGGGGGGCGATGTCGCCGAGGGCCCTTCCAGGGCCTTGGCTGAGGCGCTTCGGGATCGGATCGCCGCGGAAGGCATCCTGGCCGTCTCGACCTACGCGGGTGCAGGCTCGGCTATTACCGTCCGCGACGACCTCGCCGGCTTGAACCTCCTGCGCGTCCCGGGCGTGATGGTCGAAGCCGGCAACATGCGGCATCCCCGCGATGCGGTACTTCTGGACGATCCGACGGTGCGTCAGTCGCTGGCGGTGTCGATCGCGGACGGCATTGAGATTGTCCTCGCGCCTCGGCTCACAGCGCGACCACAGCATCGGGTTGCCGGCGCCGCGTGCTTGAATGCACGGGCAAGCTAATCCGAGGGGGGACGGGTGAGCGGTCCCAAGGGTGCCAGCTATGTCGTGGTGTCGGAGGCCGAACTGCGACGCAGGGCCGTCGCCGCGGCCCGTGACCGGCTCGCGGTGGTCCAGGCCAGGCTGAGGGAGTTGCAGGCACGCGCCGGCGCGGACGCCGTCCGCGCGGGCCGCGCACCCAGCCTGTCCGTTCGTGACGACATCGGGGCCATCGACGCCCTGGTCCGCACCGTCACCGAACACTGCGAGCGCCTCGAACAGGTCATCCGCGAGCGTCGGATCGCCAACGCGCTCAGCCAACTGTCGACGTCCCTGTCCGGCTTCACCGTTGATCTTTCGGTGACCGTCCGGGCCCGAACCACGACGACCTCCACCGCCACGACTGGCGCAGCCTCGACCGATCGGCGCGCCGGCCTGCTGGTGACGCTCGACGACCTCGCGCGCCGGTCTGCAGAACTCCCGGACGCCGAGCGCGCCGCCTTCGCCCGGAGGCTGCAGGCGGTCCGCGACGGCGTCGATGGTCCCGACCCTGCCCGCGCGGCCCAGGCCGTTGGCTCTCTGCGGGGCGCCGTCGCCGAGGCGCTGCATCGCGAGGCCGAGCGGGTGTCGTTCGACCGCCGGCGGCAGATGGTCGCCAGCGAGTTCGCCGACGTGTCGGCGTCAGACCTCGACGCCTGGGATGCCTGGTTGCAGGCGCCTGACGACGTCGCGCTCGCCGGCGTCCGGGCCCGCCTGGAGGCCGCGCGCGAACGGCAGCGCAGGGCCGCCGATCAGCAGTTCGCCGTCACGCAGGCTGCCGAAGTCCTGCGCTCGCTTGGCTATCGGGTCGACGTCACCGACGGCGATGGCGTCGATGCGCTGGTCGCCCGCAAGGACGCCTGGCAACATCACGGCCTGCGCCTGCTCTTCCCTGAGGCGACGGCGGCCTTCAGTTCCACGCCCGAATCGTACGGCGACACGGATCCCCGCGACGATGTCGCGTTCGAGGAGGCGTCCTGCCGCGACGTCGACGCCCTGCTGGCCACGCTCGCGACCCGCGGTGTCCGGGCCGAGTTGCGCGTCCACCACCAGCCCGGTGCGGTGAACGTGCGCCGCGCGACAACGTCCGACACCCGGCATCGCCGCACCGACTCCGCACCGAAGGAGCGTTCCCTGTGACCCAGCTTCCGGACGCCGGCGTCCGCCCCCGCCTGCCGGACGGGGTTCCCGTCTGGTTGCAGGACATCGACGCCACGCTTCCGGTCACCGCGAGTTACGTGGTGCACGGCAACATCCACGACCGCTACCTCGTGCCGGGGCCCGCCGGAGCCCTCGTCCCCATGGACTTCACCTACGCCCTGTGGACCACCCTGGCTGCCAGCGGGTTCGAGGCGCTGGTCGTCCACACGCCGGTGGGGCAGCGCGTGTACCCGGCGGAGGCCGCCGAGATCGCCTCCCTGGCCGTGGGTGTCGCCCGCGATCGGCTGTTCGCCCCGGCCGGCCCCGATCAGCTCGGCGCCATGATCGCCGCCTTGCTGTCCTGCACCACGCAGCGGGTTGCCCTCGTGGTGGACTACGTCTCCCAACGACAGGTGCAGGGTCAGCCCAGCGACGTCGAGCACGCCATGCTGGCGGGCGCACTGGTCCGCATCAACGAAGCAGCGCCGTTCCCCCACGGCACCGCGCGCGCGGGGGCCCTGCACAACCCCGTGTTCTGGCTCGTCGAACGTCCCGCGGACCTGCCGCCCTGGCTCGTCGGCGGGTCGGACGCCATCCGGCAGGTCTCGGTGCCCGCACCCGACCTGAGCGCCCGCGCGACGCTGGCCCGCCTGCTGCTGGGGGCGAGCGAAGACGAGCCGCTGAGGAATTCGGCCGTCCGGTTCGCCGAGATCACCGAGGGCATGACGCTGCAGGCCCTCATCGAGGTCACCCGACTCGCCCGCGACCGGGGCATCCCGCCGGCGTCGATCACAGACGCCGTCCGCACCTATCGCACCGGGTTGCTCAAGAACCCGTGGGCGCAATCCGAGGTGCGGGAGCGGCTACAGGAGGGCGAGGGCAGGCTTGGGGGCCGCGTCCGTGGTCAGGCGCGAGCCGTGCGCCAGGCGCTCGACATTCTCATCCGCTCGAACCTGGGCCTGTCGGGCGCCGAGCGCGGCGGCTCGGCGTCCGGACCCCGCGGCATCCTGTTCTTCGCCGGCCCCACCGGTGTCGGCAAGACGGAACTCGCCAAGGCGATGACCGAGCTGATCTTCGGTGACGAGCGCGCGTACATCCGCTTCGACATGAGCGAGTTCTCCTCGGAGCACGCCGAGGCCCGGCTGATCGGGTCGCCGCCCGGGTACGTCGGCCACGGGCAGGGCGGCGAGCTCACCAACGCGGTCCGGCAGCGGCCGTTCTGCCTGGTGCTGTTCGACGAGATCGAGAAGGCACACCCACGCATCCTCGACAAGTTCCTGCAGATCCTCTCCGACGGACGCCTCACCGACGGCTCGGGTGACACGGTGCACTTCAGCGAGGCGGTGGTGGTGTTCACGTCCAATCTCGGCGTGCCGGCCCTCGACCCGGACGCCGCCGTGCCGCGGGGCGCCGAGCTCGAGCGTCTCGTGAAGGGAAGCATCGAACGTGCCTTCACCGAAGACCTGCGCCGACCCGAGCTCCTCGGCCGCATCGGCGAGGACAACATCGTCGTGTTCGACTACATCGACGACGCCACCGCCGCTCAACTTGCGGGCATCTTCATCGACAACGTCGTGGGGCAGGTCAAGGAACAACTCGGCGTCAGCCTGGACGTTGCAGAGCCAGTGCGCGAACGCGTGAGCGACATCGCCACCGCCGACCTCGCCCTCGGCGGCCGCGGCATCAGCCGCCAGATCGAGTCGGTGTTCGTGAACCCGCTGGCCCGGGCCCTGTTCGCTCAGCCGCCCGGGACAACCTGCCTGACAGTCTCCGACATCGCGTTCGAGGAGGGTGGCTGGTGGACGTTGACGCTGCGGCCCTGACGGCGGGTCCCGCCCGCGGCTCCACGGTGCGCGACGCCAGGGCGCGCGAATCCAGGGCGCGCGTCGCCCGGCTGCTGGCCCCCGTGACCGTGCTGGGCCCCGGGCGCCGCGTGGGCCTGTGGGTGCAGGGGTGCGCGCTCGCGTGCCCGGGCTGCGCGTCGCGCGACACCTGGGATCCGGCGGGAGGCGCCGACGTCACCGTCGCCGATCTCGTCGACCGCATCGTCGAGGCGGCGCTCGCCCATCGACTCGACGGGTTGACGATCACGGGCGGCGAACCCACCGACCAGGGCGATGCGCTGGCGTCCGTGGTGGCGGGGGTCCGTGAGCGGCTGCCGGGGTTCGACGTCCTCGTGTTCACCGGCCGCACCCTGGCCGCGGCGCGGGCCACGGCGTCCGCCCTGATCGACGGGGCCACGGGCGTCGTCGCGGGGCCGTACCGCCGCGAGGCGCCGCTGCCCGGGCATCGCCTGCTCGCGACGGCGAACCAGCAACTGGTGGTGGCGCCGGCGGCGTCCGGGCGCTACGCCGCGTGGCTCGCGGACGCTGACGCGCCCCGCCTGCAGGTGATGGCGGCCGAGGCCGGGCTGTACCTGGTCGGACTGCCTGCCCCGGGGGATCTCGACCTGTTCCGGGAACGGATGGCCCAGCGCGGCGTGGAGCTGGAGGAGGTTTCGTGGTGAGGTGTCGTTCCTGTGGGGCCCCGGTGCCCGAGGGAGCCGTGTTCTGTGACTGCGGCGAGTTCGTGGCTGGGCACACCGTGGCGCCCGTCGTCCCGACTCCTGTACCTGCATCCGCGCCGGTGCCGCCAACGCCGCCGCCCTGGCGGCCTGAACCGGTTCCGGACGTGCCCACGCCCAAGGATCCGGGGCCTGTCGACGTGGAGAGCTTCGCCTGGGCCGGCGCCACGCCCTCGGCGACGGTGGGCGTCCGGGCCCAAGTGGTGCTGCCGGGCGGCGAGCGGGTGGAGCTGCTGCCGGGGGTCGAGCTGATGCTCGGACGCCGGTCGCCTCACCCCGTCGTGGCTGCCGCTCTCGCGCCGCTGGACACCGTGTCGCGCCGCCAGGCCGTCGTGGTGCTCGAGGGCGATCAGGTGCGGGTCACGCACGTGGGCACCACGAACCCCACGTACGTGAATGGGCGTGCGGTGACCGTGCCCGTGAGGGTGCCGCTTCCGGTGGACGTGCAGTTCGGCGAGGCCGTGCGGCTCAGCGTGACAAGGGGGGAGTGACATGGCGGACGATGCGACCTGGTACGAGGGGAGGACCCTCCACCCGGACGCCACGCGACACGACGGGGCCGACCCGGACGCCACCCGGCACGAGGGCACCCGCCCCGACCCGGACGCCACGCGGCACGAGGGCCGCCAGGACGGCACGCCGGTGGGGCTCGCCCGGTTCGGTCACCTGCCGCCGCGGCTGGCGTCCCGGTTCGACTTCGTCCGGGCGCTTTCCACCGCGGGCGGCCAGGCCGACATCGTGCTCTGCCGGGATCGCGCCTCCGGCGAGGAGGTCGCCGTCAAGATCTACCGCGGGCACCCGCAGATCGACCACGCGATGTACGACAAGTTGCGGCTGGTCGAGGCGGCGCACGTGGCGCCGACCCTCGAGCTTCACACCGACGCGGAGGCCACGTGGGAGGTGCAGGAGTACTTCCGGTTCGGGTCGTTGCACGACCTGCTCCGTGAGCGGGGCGACGGGGCGCAACGACCGCAGTTCGTGAGGGCCGTCCTGGTCGAGTTGGCCGCAGCGCTGCGGGCGCTGCACGCGGAGGGCATCTCGCACCGCGACCTCAAGCCCGGCAACGTGTTCGTGCGGTCGGTCGACCCGCTCGACCTGGTACTGGGCGACTTCGGGTTTGCGCGTGACCTCGCCATGTCGTCGGAGTACATGTCGGTGGTGGGCGTCTTCCACTACACGGCCCCGGAGGTTGCCCTCGGGGGCCTGGCCAGCCCAGCGGGGGACTGGTGGGCCCTCGAGATCATCGTGTACGAGCTCCTCACCGGCCACTCGCTCCTCCTCTTCGGTGTCACAGCCTTCTTTCTCGTGCCACGTGGGTCCCGCTTGACGGCGCTCATCGACTACGCGACGGTCCCGGTGGTCTGCATCGCGCTGGCCTTCGTCGTCGAGTCGGTCTTCCGCCTGCGGCCGCCACCGGTGGCGTACTGGCTGGGGTTCGCCTCGTTCCTCTGGGCCGGGTTCGGCACGCTCACCTCAGTGCCGGCCTCGCCAGGTCCTGCTGCGGGCGTCTGGCTTGCCGGGCTGTTCGCGTGGTTCTTGGGGGGATACGCCGTGGGGTACGCCCTCGGCTTCGCGCTCGACCGGTTGCTCGGCTCGGGGCGCGACACAACGGACGGGCGGTGGCTGGTGCTCCCGGCGGTGTCGGTGCTCACGGTGGCGGTGGCCAGGGTCGTCGCCGGCTTCGGACAGGTCGGCGTCCAACTCGGCACGGCGGGCCTCG
>CAZZGU010000146.1:0-6462 GCA_964653755.1 uncultured Nigerium sp.
CGTCGCCGGGGAGGTCGACCCCGAGGTGGTGCGGGTGCTGGCCGAGATGCCCGAGTCCCTCCGGGTGGACGTCGGGTAGTCCTCAGGGCGCTTCGGACAGGGCCACGGTGGGCTCGGTGGGCGTGAGGAGCGCGACGACCTCGTCGTGCAGGAGCCCGTTCGTCGCGAGAGCCCCGGGTCCGAACGGCCCCGGCGCCCCGTCGAGATTGGTGAACCGTCCTCCGGCCTCTCGGACGATGACGTCCAGGGCCGCCATGTCGTGGAGCGCCAGTTCGGGCTCCGTGGCGATGTCGACGGCGCCCTCCGCGACCAGCATGTAGCTCCAGAAGTCGCCGTACGCGCGCGTGCGCCAACAGTCGCGCATGACGTCGACGAACTCCTGGCCGCGCCCCGAGTCCACCCAGCCGCCGATCGAGGAGTACGACAGGGAGGCGTCCGCCAGGCGCTTCACCGAGGACACACGCACGGGGGACGCCTGCATCAGGGACCTGCCGGCGAAGGCCCCACCACCCGCGGACGCCCACCAGCGGCGCTGCAGGGCCGGCGCCGACACCACGCCCACCGTCACCTGGTCCTCGACCATCAGGGCGATGAGGGTGGCCCAGACGGGGACGCCCCGCACGAAGTTCCGGGTGGCGTCGATGGGGTCGATGACCCAGCGCCGGGGTCCCCAGCCGGTGTCGGCACCCTCCTCGCCGTGCACGGCGTCCCGGGGCCGGGCCCGCGCCAGCGTGCGACGGATCGACTCCTCGACCGCGAGGTCGGCGTCCGTGACCTCGGTCATGTCGGGCTTGGTCTCCACACTCAGGTCCTGCGCCCGGAACCGGCCCAGCGCGATCGCGTCCGCGTTGTCCGCGAGCAGGTGCGCGAGGCGCAGGTCGTCGACGAGGGACTGGTCCACCATGGGCACCAATCTACTGGAGCCGCAGTCAGTCCCGAGTCCGGTCGGCGGGGGTGGTCCAGACGCGCTCCATCCGGCGAAAGGATTCGAGTCGTCCGGGGTGAAGGCGGCCGTCCGCGACCGCCTCGTCGAGCGCGCACTCCGGGGCAGTGGAGTCGTGCTGGCACCCCCGCGGACAGTCCTCGACGATGTCCGCCATGTCGGGGAAGGCGGCGATGATGGAGGCGGTCGTCACGTGGGAGAGCCCGAACGAGCGGATGCCCGGAGTGTCGATGACCCAGCCTCCGGGCGGGGGGAGCTCCAGCGCGATGGCCGACGTGGAGGTGTGACGCCCACGGCCGGTGACCTCGTTCACCTCGCCCGTGGCGCGCAGCGCGTCGGGGATCAGGGCGTTCACCAGGGTGGACTTGCCGACCCCGGAGTGCCCGACGAAGACCGTCCGGTGACCGGCCAGGAGTTCGCGCAGACCGGCCAGGTCCGTCCCGGGTCGGGTCACGAACGCGGGGAGGTCCAGGCCTGCGTAGGACGCGAGGAGTTCGTCGGGGGAGGCGAGATCCGCCTTGGTGAGGATGAGCAGGGGCCTCAGACCGCCGTCGTAGCCCGCAACGAGGAGACGATCGATCATGCCGGTGCGCGGCGGGGGATCGGCGAGTGCGATCACGATCGCCAACTGGTCGGCGTTGGCCACGACGGGGCGTTCCCAGGGGTCGTCGTCGTCGGCCGTGCGGCGCAGGACGGTCCGCCGGTCGACCACCTCAACGATGCGGGCCAGCGTGCCCTCGCCGCCCGACGTCTCGCCGACGAGGCGAACCTCGTCGCCCACGATCACGCCCGTGCGGCCCAGCTGGCGTGCCTTGGTGGCCGTCACCTCACGCCGTCCGGACTCGTTGTCCAGCAAGCAGCGATAGCGGCCCCGGTCCACCGTGGTGATGAAGCCGGTCTCGGCCTCGCGATAGTCGGGGCGGTCCTTGGTCCTGGGGCGGGTCCGTCGAGGTGGACGCCCGTAGCCCTCCGTCTCGTCGTGGTGGACGCCGACGCGCTTGCCGCCCCGACTCACGGGGTCACCAGGTGCTGCCACAGGCCGACGAAGTCGGGCATCGTCTTCGTGGTGCAGGTCACGTCGTCGAGCAGCACCCCCGGAAGGACGAGGCCGAGGACGGCGCCGGCGTGCGCCATCCGGTGGTCGGCGTAGGTCGCCCAGGTCCCGCGGTGGAGGGGGCGCGGCGTGACAGCCAGTCCGTCGGCCGTCTGCCGGACGCCGCAGCCCAGGTGTGCCAGTTCGGTCTCGAGCGCGGCGAGGCGGTCCGTCTCGTGGTGCCGCACGTGACCGACGCCGCGGATGCGTCCGGGGCCGTCGGCGAGTGCGAGCAGCGCGCTGACGACGCAGGTCAGTTCGCTCACCTCGGCGAGGTCAAGATCGGCTCCCCGCAGGGTGCCGCCAGTCACCGTCACCCGCCCGTCGGTCCGCGTCACCGTGGCACCGAGTTCGGTGAAGACCTCGAGGATGCGGTCGGCGGCCTGGAGGGTCCGGTGCGGCCAGGCTGTGCTGACACTTCCGCCCGTCGCAGCTGCTGCGGCGAAGAAGGTGGCGGCGTTGACGAGGTCGGGCTCAATGGCCTCGTCGCGGGCAGCCAGCGGGCCGGGCTCGACCCGCCAGGTCGTGTCGCCCGGCCCGGGTTCGCTGAGCTGGACGCCTCTGTCACGCAACATGCCGGCCGTGAGGGCCAGGTGCGGCAGGGACGGGACCGGCCCGCCCCGGTGGGTGAGTACGAGCCCGGCGTCGAACCGGGCCGCGGCGAGGAGTAGCCCGGACACGAACTGGCTCGAGCCCGACGCGTCGATGGAGGCCGCACCTCCCGGCACGTGCCCGGACCCGACCACGGTGAACGGGAGCGCGTCCCCGTCGACGTGCACGCCCACCTGACGGAGTCCGTCCAGCAACGGACGCACGGGACGGGCGGTGGCCTCGGGGTCGCCCGTGAACGCGGTCGGCCCCACGGCCAGCGCGGCGATCGGGGGGACGAACCTCATCACCGTGCCGGCAAGCCCCACGTCCACGCGACCCGGGGTGAAGGCGTCCGGGGGTGTGACGCGGAGACCGTCGACCTGATCGGCGAAGGCAACCCCCAGGGAGGAAAGAGCGGCGCGCATGAGGCGGGTGTCACGAGAATCGAGCACGCCGGTCAGCGTCGACCCGGACCCGGCCAGGGCGGCCAGCACGAGGGCCCGCGCGCTCGCCGACTTCGACCCGGGCACGACCACGTTCCCGTTGACGGGCCCGGACGCCGTGGGCGCCGCCCAACGGGTCACGAAAGGGCGCTCTCGATGCTCTTCCGCGTCCGCTCGACCTTGCGAGAGGCCTTGTGGCCAAGCCTCTTGGCGTCGCGCTTCAGTTGTGCCTGGGCCTTCTTGGCCTCGCGCGCCAGTTCTGCCTGGGCCTGGTCGGCCTCGCGGGCGAGCCGGACCCTCTGGTCGTTGGCGCGCCACAGCAGGCTTGGGCTGCCCTGGGTGTCCTGGGAGGCCATGAGAGCCGCGCCGAGCAGGGCGAGGTTGCGGACCAGCAGGCTGCGCGCGGCGGCCTTCTCCGCGGGCGCGGCGCTCGCCGGGTTGGAGGCGAGCACGTGCGGGACCATGGTGACCGCGGCCAGGGCGGCGGCCACGCGGCGTCCGATGCCGGTGGCGAGGCCGAGGCCCCCCGCGGCCGAGAGGGCGCCGTTGAGGCGCACCAGGGACGTGGTGTCCTCCGGGATCCAGGCGCTGACCGAGGGCGGGAGGTGTCGTTGTGCGAGCGGTACGAAGCTGCGGGCCAGGGGGGCGGCGCTCGTCGCGAACGCGGCAGGGTCCCGGACGGCCTTGTAGCCATTGACGACGAAGAAGCCGGCCAGCAGCGTCCGGCCTGCGGTGCGCACGAGATTCATGCACCATTCCTACCCGGTTCCCGGGGTGCTGCCAAGCGACGAGGGAGCCACTCGGGCGGGAATAACCGGGTGTCGGGACAGCGTTGGGGCAGTCGTGAGCATGACGGCCCTCCGAGAACCCGCACCCGGACGACTGCGCGCCCGGACGCAGTCCCCGGTAGTGTCGTTCCTGATGAAACTACCGATCGCGCCCGACCGCCCCGACGAGCAGGTCGACCTTGCCGCTGAGACCACTGAGGAACGGGCTGCCCGCTTTGAACGGGACGCCCTGCCTTACCTCGACCAGCTGTACGGCGCCGCCCTGCGCATGACGCGGAACCCCGCCGACGCGGAGGACGTCGTCCAGGAGGCGTTCGCGCGGGCCTTCACCTCTTTCCACCAGTTCGCGCCGGGCACCAACCTCAAGGCCTGGCTGTACCGCATCCTCACCAACACGTACATCAACACCTACCGCAAGCGGCAGCGGCAACCGCAGCAGAGCTACGGCGAGGACGTCGAGGACTGGCAGATCGCCCGCGCCGCGGAGCACACCTCAACGGGTCTGCGCTCCGCTGAGACGGAGGCCCTCGACGCGATCCCCGACAGCGCGGTGACGCAGGCCATGGCCCAGCTCGGCCCGGACTTCCGGCTTGCCGTCTACCTGGCCGACGTGGAGGGCTTCTCCTACAAGGAGATTGCCGACATCATGGGCACCCCCATCGGGACCGTCATGTCGCGCCTGAACCGGGGACGAACGCAGTTGCGCCACCTGTTGGCCGATCACGCGCGGGAGCGGGGAATCGGGGGGCGAGATGCGTGAGGAGCCCCTTGACTGCTCGGTCGTTCTTGCCAAGGTACACCGGTTCCTCGACGGGGAGTTGAGTGAAGGCGACGCCGACCAACTCCGCCTTCACATCGACGCCTGCGAGCATTGCCTGGACGAGGTGGACGTCGTGGCGACCATGAAGGCGCTCGTCAAGAGGTGCTGCCAGGATCAGCACGCCCCCGATTCGCTCCGGAGCAGGATCATCAGCCAGTTCTCCGCCTCGGTGTCCGGCGCTCGAAGTGGCTCATCCATCCACACGTCGTCCATCCACACGTCGTCCATCCACACCGTGTCGTATCACGAGCGCGTCACTCGGCCCGACGAGGATCCCGCCTGAAACCCTGAGCGGCGCTCTGCGCCGGCGTGGCCCGGGAAACTGCGTGGCCCGGAAAGTAGCGTAGACCGGGAAACAGCGTGACCCGGGAAACAGAGTGATCCGGGAAACAGCGGACCCCCGCCGTGGCGGGGGTCCAACGTGGGGTACCAGCGTCCTCAGGCGTTGGGGCGCTTGCCGTGGTTCGCGCCCTTCTTCTTGCGGGCGCGGCGCTTGCGGCCACCCTTACCCATGGAATTCTCCTGCCGTCCGTGTGTGACACGCCCGATGGCGCGGGCCCCCATTCTGCACTGCCGGACGCGCGGGCGCCAAATCTCCCCCGGAGGACCGTGAGCCTCCTGCCGCTCCCTACAGTGGGGGCATGCTCTCGATGACGGAGGTGATAGCCCAGCACACCGCCTTGACTCCCGGGGACGCCCAGTGGCTGGGACATCTCACAGACGAGTGGGACCTTCTCGCGGACCTGTCCTTCAGCGACCTCATCCTGTGGGTCCCCGACGTGGATGACAACGTGTTCTGGGCTGCCGCGCAGATCCGTCCCACGACCGGGCCGACCGCGCTGGAGGACGACGTCGTCGGCGAGGACATCTCCTACGACCCCGAACATCTCGTGACCGAGGCCTACCTGTCGCTCCAGATCTGTGCCACCAGCGGGAACCAGCTTCAGGCGGGAATTCCGGTCGACGTCCACACCATTCCGGTGCTGCGCGGCGGACGGTGCATCGGCGTCGTCGAAATGCACACGAACCGCATGGGCGTCCGTGCCCCGGGTGCTCTGGAGGACACCTACCTGGAGACCGCGGAGGTGTTGCGCGGCATGGTGTGGCGGGGGCAGTTCCCCATGCTGGGGGAGAAGCCGGTGCCCTGGATCAGCCCGCGCGTCGGCGACGGTTCGGTCCGCGTCCGGCCTTCGGGGACCATCACGTTCGCGAGCCCGAACGCCGTCAGTGCGTTCCGGCGCCTCGGCTGGGTCGGGGACCTCGTCGGCGAGCACTTCCCTTCCGTGATGGCGTCTCTCGACCGGGCCAACCAACCGGTCGAGGAACCCAGCGCCCTCGTGTGGCAGGCGCGGCGCCCCCAGGAGACGGAGGTGGAGACGGAGTCCTGCATCGTGCATTTCCGCCTGCAACCCCTGATCTGCGACGAGGGCCCCTGCGGCTGGTTCGTCATGTGTCGCGACAGCACGGAACTGCGGACGCGCGAGCGGCAGTTGATAACCAAGGACGCGACGATCCGCGAGATTCATCATCGTGTCAAGAACAACCTTCAGACCGTGGCGGCCCTCCTGCGGCTTCAAGCCCGCCGCACCACGTCGGAGGAGGCGGCGAACGCCCTGAACGACGCGCAGAAGCGTGTGGGGGCCATCGCGGTCGTCCACGAGATCCTCTCCCAGGCGTTCGAAGCCTCAGTGAGGTTCGACGACGTGGCGGACCGGCTCATGACGATGGTGCGCGACGTCGCCACGTCCCACAAGCGGGTCGAAATGCGGAGGGTGGGGTCTTTC
>CAZZGU010000147.1:0-6442 GCA_964653755.1 uncultured Nigerium sp.
TGTTCCTGCCCGTCGACGACAACCCGCGCATCACCGGGGCCATCACGGACGCGCGGACGACGATGCTGGTGACGCTGGTGACCACGGTGCTCGTGATGCTGCTCGTCGCCTACGTGCTCGCGGAATTCTCCCGCGACCGGATCGTCCGCGACGCCGTGGTGATCGGAACCCAGTCCGCCCTCGGGACGAGCGCGGGAGCTCTCACGCGCTTCTACCTGGTGCTGCCCCTCGTGGTCACGACGATGGGGTCGGTGCTGGGGTCGGTCCTGGGACGAGCACTGGCGCCCTCCCTGGGCATCATCACCGACTACTACTCCTTCCCCGCGGTCCCCGTCGAGCCGTCGGCGCTCCTGGTGGCAACGGCCGTCGCCGGCCCGGTCGGCCTGGTGGCCCTCGTCAACGTCGTCGTCCTGAGGGCCGCGCTCGACCGACCGACGCAGGAACTGCTGCGACCCCAGGTGAGCGCGGGACCGCCCCTGCCGCTGCGCCTGGATTTCCTTCCCTTCATGACGACGTTCCGGCTGCGGCAGGCGCTGCGGTCACTCGGTAGCTACCTGCTCATCGTCACAGGCCTGTTCCTCTGCATCCTGCTGCTGGTCTTCGGGCTGGGGATTCGCAGCGCGATGGACGCCTACCTGACGCGGGCCGGCGCCGACCTGACGTTCACCGACACGTACACCCTGCGATTCCCCGACCTGACCGCCGTGCCCGCCGGGGCTCACGAGGCCGTCGCGGTCCCCCTGACGGTGCTGGGCGACGACGGGCAGCCGGGGACGACACTGACCGTGTTGGGGGTCCCCGACGACAACCCGTACTTCCCGGCCCCCCCGGGTTCGCTCGGCGAGTACGAACTGGTGCTGTCGCGAGCGGCGGCCCACAAATACCGGCTGGGTGTCGGGGACGCGATCACGCTCAGGGACTCCTCGGAGCTGAACTGGGCCTTCCGGGTCGTGGGCATCTCCGACTACACGGCCACGGCGTTCGGCTTCACCACCCCGGCCCATGCGCGGGCCCTGGTGGACCCGGGCGTCCTGGTCGCCGCCGAGCGCATGAGGGCGGCGGGCGGGGATGCGTCCGTGCCCTACTACAACGTGCTGCTGTCGGACCACCCGCTGGACCTCGACCCCGACCGGGTGCTCAGCCACAGCACCCGCGAGGAGATGCTCGGCGGGGTCGTCAAGTTCAACGCGCTGCTGTCGCGCATCGTGGCGCTGGTCACCTGGTCGTCGATGCTCATCATGGTGGTGGTGCTGTACGTGCTGATCCGTATGGTGGTGGCTCGGCAGCGGTACTCGATCTCGCTGCTCAAGGCGCTCGGCTACAGCGACCGCCAGGTGGGTCGGCTGTACCTCGACAACTACCTGTGGCTGGTCGCGGGCAGCGTCGCGGTGGCCGTGCCGGTAGCGGTGGCGATCATGAGTCAGGTCTGGCGGCTCATGACGGTGCACCTGCCGATCGGGATTCCGTTCCTCGTGACGCCCCGCGACGTCGCGCTGATGGCCGGCCTCGCCCTGGCCTCGTACGCGGTGGTGCGGCTGGTCACCTCGCGGGACACCCGGTCGGTGCCGGTGACGGAGGTCTTGAAGGTGCGGGAGTGAGATCTCCGAGCTACAGGAATACGGTTGGCGGGATGTTCACCGGGATGCCGTTCACGTCGGCGAGGTTCAAGGGGTTTGTCCCCGCTGCGACCGGGTCGAACGAGTACACCAGCCGCTTCTGGAGGTAGAGCTCGTAGGCGGGGAAGGCGTCGTGGGTGCCGACGATGCTGTAAGTGAAGGCAGGGAGTCCGGTTGCCGCGATCAGCAACTCCAGGCGCGTGTCAATCGCCGGCGCAAGCGCTTCGAGGGGATTCTTGCCGAAGACCTGGAAGGTGATCCGCACGTTCTTCGTCAGACCGAACGCGTCGGCAGGCTCCAGCCTGCCGGTCACGTTCAGGGTCTCGTTGGTGACCGGGGCGGTGGCGATCCCGTCCGGCAGGGCCTCGGTGTTGAGGAACGGGTCGCGCCGAATGCTCTTCCACCAGAAGGGCTTCCCAAAGACGTCCACGAGCTTGTCCCTGGTGTACCAGCGGCTCTCACCGAACGCCCTCCGCTTGACCGTGATGGGCGATTGCGTGAACGGTGAGTTGTCGACGTCAACCCACAGTTCGGCGCGCGAGGTGCCTTCGTCGTAGCTGAATCCCCGATTGTCGCCGTCGAAGCCGACCTCCCCCGCCAGGGGGAGGGGGACGTTGACGGCACGGGAGGGGATGAACAGACGCAGTCGTACGTCAATCATGTGCTTCTCCTTTCCTTCATCAGCTGGCGCGGTGCTCCTCGAGGACGTCGAAGCGGACGGTGCCACCGGGCGGACCGAGGAGTGGTTTGCGCTGCCGCTGCAGCCACAACACCGGGCGACCGGCGGTGTCACGCGCCAGCGTCCAGCGCCGCTCGATCACCAGTCCGTTGCTGGGGATGGCGGCGGGCGCGACCCGGTGCAACTCCTTCGCGCCCGACGTGCCGGCGAGCAGGGTCTCGGCCGCGGGGTAGGGCATGGGACGCGGGGTGGTCCGCGACAGGTCCGCGAAGCCGTGCTGTACGAATCTTCGTTCGCCGTTCACTTCCAGAAGCTCGTAGGGATGCCAGTGGGGCGCGATGCCATCGGCAGGGATGTACGCGTACTCCCGGGGTCTGGTGCGGTCCACCTTGGACTCGCCCTCATTCAAGCGGGGTGGTGGCGGGTCGCGCAGCGTACGCTCCTCCACCTGCTGGCCGTCGAGCCGCCGCTCCAGCGCCCAGAGTCGGTTGCTGTACTCGTCGAGCCCGAACTGCACCTCTTCGAGGACGTGGCCCTCCACCGGCGTCGCCGCCGTCAGGAAGAGCGCCAACCCGTCGCGCTGTCCAGTCGTCCGGAACAGTGACCAGTCCTCCGGTGGCCGCAGCCCGGCCCACGCCGGGGGAGAGCCCACCTCATTGCGGTAGATGGCACCGAATGCATCCCGGACCTCTACCTCCAGCCGCACGAAGGAAGCGGCGTCGGCAGTGACGGGAAACACGAACCAGTCGTCTCCGTGCGAGAACACCATCTCCACCAGCAGCATCGTCGGGAAGTGCGCAGGGTCAGGCGGATAGCCACCGATGTCCACGGCGGCGTTCTCGATCTGCCACCAGCGGCTGTGCGGAGCGCCGGGGTACTCGAAGGGGGTCGGGAACACCACCTGCTCCTCCGTCGTGGCCACGGGCTCGTCGGGCAACTCCTCTGGTGCCGTTTCAGCCGAGTGCCAGTCCACGCGCCCACCGCGATGGTGGGGCAGTTCCAGCGGCCCGGCGTCGCTCGGAATCGTCGCCCGGTAGTCGAGCGACTCGGACTGCCACGTCAACGGCCCTTCGGCGGGTGGGGCGTCACCGGCAGGGACGTGCTCGCGGCCGATGTTCGCCCGCCAGAGCGCACGCCCGTCGAAGCGGCGGTGGAATCCGTCGTAGGGTGCCGCAGGTCTGTCCAGGAGGAGATCGTGGTTGTCCGGGTGGGCGGCGTCGAGGGCGAGGGCTCCCGCGATCGCGGCGCCGGCGCGGATGCGCCGCCCCATCGTCCACCAGTCGTCGACCTCGGACTCGATGATCGCCTCCACCGGTGTGACGGCCGGATCGAAGCGCGGGTCGCCCTCGAAGCCGTGCGGCGGGTGCATGGGGCTGCGGTGCAGCGTGTAGTGGACGGCCACCGGCGAGGTGGCGTTCTCTCCCTGATGTTCGCCCATCTGCCATTGGCGCGCGAGGAACCAGAGCGGGTCGTGGATCGCGGCCTGGAAGCCCGCCTGCAGGTCGCGGTCTCCGGGGCGGGGTTCAAGGCGGACAAGCCGGTCAGTGCGCACGGTCACTCCCACCAGGGCTGATTCTTGAGTTCGATGCCGGTCCAGGGTCCGGTCTGCAGCAACATGGTCGCGCGCAGATCGTGGAACGGGATGGGGTCCGCAGCCGGGTTCTCGCGCCGGACGCGCGCGTAGTGTGCTGCAACGTCTTCGAGGCGGGCGGCGCGGGCGTGAGCGAGGGTGCGCGTCTCAGCGACGATGCCGGCCAACGTCTCCGGGTCGAGCCAGGACCGCGCCACCGGGGGCACCGCGAGCAGGATCGCCTGCGGGGCGCGGGCGGCGGGGGCGTTGAAGCCAACGGCGGCGCGGGTGGCGTGGCGCAGGGCGGGCACGGTCTCGATCCAGCCGTCGATCACGGTGAGCGCCACCGTGTGGCTGTCGCGCCAGCCCGGATCGGCGAAGGCCGCAACCATGTGGGACGGCCGCCGCCGGTCGGTCGGGAGCGCGAGCGTGGTGGTGGCCGCGTGCTCCTGCCAGGGGTCGGTGGGGTGGGTGCTGAACGACGCGAGAAGGGGTAGCGCGCCGTCGAGGTTCGCCTCGAGGTTCCACGCCTCGACCCGCGCCATGGTGCTACGCACGGCCGCGACGGTGGTCAGCCAGCCGCTCTCAAGCGCGGGGGCGTCCTCCAGCGGGCAGGCAGCCAGGAACGTCGCGCGTGCGATCCGGCCCAGCACCGCCACCCGGCCGTCGGTGGAACCCAGTTCGGCGATCGCTCGGGCGATCTCCTGGGGCCGGCGCAGCGAGCGCTCGGAGAACTCGCCGGCCGCGTCGCCGTCACCTGCGCCGGCGGCCGGCTCTGGATTCGGTGATGCCTGCAGCCGCCTGTCGAGTGCGTCGGCCAGGGACGTTGCCAGCGTCGCGGCCACTTTGTCCGCCAACGCGCCGCCGCCGTGGAGCCAGGCCAGCGTTGCGGCGAACTCGTCCGGCGCCGCGGCGGGGAGAAGGCCCCAGAGCAATGCCTCCCGGACGACGTCGGGCGTCGGCTGGCCTCGCAGCCGGGCGATGAGGCTGTCGGCCGCTGCGCGCAACGTGGCGTAGCGGCTGCGCAGGTCCGCGGCGATCGACGCGTTGAGCGCCTTCAGCAACGACGCGTCCGGCGCCGCGCCGGGAGACGCGGGGGCGACGTCCTCGCCGGTGGCGGGTGGGCCGCCCAACAGCACGACGGCCCGGCGCGCCTGCGTGTGACGCGCCGGCGGCCGAACCTCCGCGACGGCGTCCGCGGCCCCCGCCGCGTCCAGATCCGGGAGCAGGCCGGCCAGGCGCGCCCTGCTGATCGTGACGGCGATCGCGCGCAGCAGGTCGTCGGGCAGCAGGGCCGCGTCAGCGGGGGTCATGCCCATCTCGGCCAGCATCACGCTGTCGGTGGCGTCAGGTGGCGTCCCGGGAGGCTTGCCTGTCCCGCCCGGCGCGCCGCGCCACCAGGAGACCTCCCAGGTCCGAGTTGATCCAGGCGGCGACCGCGGCGTCCGTCAGCTCGGCCGGGCGGGACGTGAGAGCGGCGTCGTCGGCGGGCAGCAGCGCGAGGGCCGTCGACTTGAGCGCCGCCCCCCCTGCCGGCGTCCGGATGAACTCGAGGTCGGGCGGCCTGCCCAGTCCGGCGGCAGCCTCCATCGCGGCGTTCGCCCCGTCGGGGCGCCCGCTGACGACGGCGTGCACCGCCTCCGCCACGAGAAGGTCGCCGTAGACGTCCGTCGTCCGCCGCAGGAGGTCGAGCTGCGCGCGCTGGGCGTCGTCCAGCTGGGCGAAGAGGGTGCCCCCCGGGTTGAGCCCGGGCGAGGCCAGCGCGGCCAGCCCGTCGCAGGCGGCGTTGGGGTCCTTGGGTGTGGCGTTGGGGCGCAACGGGAAGAGGTCGCGCATCTCCTGGACGCGTGCGTGCGTGGCGAGCACCTGCTCGACCCGACGGCCGAGCGCCTCGTAGGGATGGCTGCCCAGGCGCACCTCCTCGGTCAGCTCCTCCACGAGCCGGACCGCACGCGAGTCGAGGTTCATGCGCCAGGTCTCCTCGCCGTCGGGATCCCCCTCGAGGCGGGAGCTGAGGAACTTGTCCCGCAGGATCACGGCGGTGAGCGTCTGGGCGTGCGATGGGGTGTGAAGCAGGCCCCCCTCGGTGGGACCGGGTGTGCCCACGAACGGGCCGTCGAGCCAGCCGTATACGCCCAGCCGGACGTTGGCCGCAGGAGCGGTCACCGTGGCCTGCAGCCGCCGCCAGGCCAGGCCCGTGATCCACGGGTCGATGCGGTGGGCGGCGGTGTCGAGGGTGGCCCGCAGCGCGCGCTCGATGCCCACGAGCCGGCGACTGAGGTCTGCCTGCTCCGCGGGGGTCCGGTCGGCGGGGTCCTTCCAGAGTTCCAGGTTGTCCAGGAGTTCAGCGACGAAGCGGGCATGGCCCAGCACCTCGACGGCGAGTGCAGGCTCGTGCGGTTCCCCGGCGATGAAGCGCTTGCGTGCCTCCTCCACTGCGGTGATGTTGTCCTGGAAGGTGACCAGCGGATCGAGCAGCGGGAGCCGGGTCCCGGTGCGCCGCTCCTCCTGCTCCTGGCCGATGGTGCCGTGTGCGAGGAACGCCGAGTGGAGCAGCAGCCGGATCAGGAGGCTGCG
>CAZZGU010000148.1:0-6357 GCA_964653755.1 uncultured Nigerium sp.
TACTTCCGGCGTGGCGGCCCCGGCCGGGAGAACACCGCCGGTACTTCCGGCGTGGCGGCCCCGGCCGGGAGAACACCGCCGGTACTTCCGGCGTGGAGGCCGTTGCTGGGAAAACACCGCCGGTACTGACATCGACCGCCGCTATACCAGCGGTCGATGTCAGTACCGGCGGTGTTCACCTCCCGGCCCGAAGTACCGGCGGTGTTCACCACCCAGCCCGAACAACCGGCGGTGTTTGAGCCCCCCGGCGCCGTTCAGCCCAGCGGTGCGGTGAACAGCAGGTCGACGACGTAGACGAGGGTGTCGCCCTTCGTCACCGGCGGGTTGTTGTTGCCCTCGGGGTAGGACTCCGACGGCGGGGCGATGATCATGATGCGTGAGCCGACCTTCTTGCCGACCACACCCGTGCGCCACGCTGGGATGGTCTCGGCGATCGCGCCGGAGTCGGGGGTGTCGAACTTGTCCTCGATCATGGCGCCGGTCTTCCACGACCACGTCCGGTAGTGGACCATCACCGCATCGGTCTCCCCCACCGTCCGGCCGGAGCCCTCGATCAGCGTCTGCACGACGAGCTCGGCGGGCGGGGTCGCTGCGCGGTCGATCGTGACGACCGGGCGTCCGTTCTCCTCCGCCACGGCCGGTAGCCCCGGCGGCGGCGCGACGGGCGTCCCCGACGGCCCGCTCAGCTGAGACGCCAGGATGTCCACGACGAAGACCAGCGTGTCGCCCACCTCGATCCCGATGGTCGGCTGCCCGCCCGCGGCGTCGTAGCCGTCGGAGCCCGGCATGGCAATGAGGACGCGGTCCCCGACAGTGCGTCCCTGCAGGCCCTTCGCGAAACCCGGGATCACCTGACCCAACGGCATGACCGCCGACTGCCCCCGCTCGAAGGAACTCTCGAAGAGCACGCCGGTACGCCCGTTGTAGCCGGCGTAGTGGATCTCCAC
Organism: uncultured Nigerium sp.; assembly: GCA_964653755.1. Lineage (GTDB taxonomy): Bacteria > Actinomycetota > Actinomycetes > Propionibacteriales > Propionibacteriaceae > Propioniciclava. The sequence continues at coordinate 948 of CAZZGU010000148.1, forward strand.
GGTGCCGCCCTCCGGCACGACCGCGCCGTTCCCCGGGGTGATGACCTTCCAACGCGACTCATCGATCGCGAACGGCGCCGGGATCGTCGCGGTGGCTGAGGCCCCGAACAGCCCCGAAACGCCGATTCCCTCCAGGTCGCTCGACACCGGGACGGTCGGCGCCGGTGTCGCGGACGCGGTCGGCGACGCGGTGTCGCTGGCGCTCACGCTGGTGCTGGGCGTCGGGGACACCTCGGCATCCGCCCCGCAGGCGGACAACGTGACGCTGAGGACGACGGCGGAGACGAGCGCGGCGACGCGCCGGGCAGACCTGGGGCTGTGCACCCCACGACTCTACCGACGCCGCTCTGGGCTGCCGGACGGCGGTCAGTCCGCGGGCGGTGTGAAGCCCCGCAGCAGGCGCACCCGAGGTTCGGACGCCATCCGTGCGGCCAGGGCGTCCGCGGCCGGATCGTCCGGGGCAAAGGGGTCGGGGAGGTCCAGCCGAACTTCGACCGGACGCCGCCCGCCCACCCCGGCGCTACCCGGGTCGGGGGCGGAGCTGGGTGCTCCGAGGTCCCGGACCGTGAAGGAGGCCCAGTCCGCCGCGACGTCCCGCCCGGCCTCTCGCGCAACGGCGATGAGCCGACCCCGGACGCGCGCCCGCGACGCCGAGGGTGCGACCTCGAGCGCGGCCCGCACCTCGGCGTCCGTCGTCAGGCGCGGCAACTCCCCGCGCGACTCGAGCAATCGGGCCAGGCCGGCGGGGCGGCCGTCCGGGAGCACCCCGAGACGGTGCCAGCGCAGATCAAGTTCCGCCAGGCGCGAATCCTCCGGCGTCGCGCCGTGCCGCAGCCGCCACGCCTCGAGGACTCGCCGCTTCACCGCCCACTCCACTCCGACCGACCACCCCACGCCTGCCGACCACCCCACGCCTGCCGACCACCGGGCCGCCAGCCCGGCCAGCGCGTCGCGCCACTGTTCCCAGCCCCGCCGCAGCGCATCGGTGTCGGCAACCCGCTCGGTCAGGCCCAGATAGCGGTGCTGAACGTCGAAACAGGTCACCGGGCGACCGTCGGCGTCCGGGCGCGGGGCGTCGGGGTCCCGGCACCAGGCGCGCAGGGCGTCCAGGGGGTCGGCGAGCACCACGGGCGGCGCGGCGTCCGCGGCATCTCCCGACTCGGCCAACCGCAACACCAGCTCGGTCGCCACGATCTTGAGCCAGGTCGTGGCCTCCGTCAGGGTCGAGTCGCCGCTGATCACGTGCAACCGCCGGTACCGGGCCGGGTCGGCGTGCGGCTCGTCGCGGGTGTTGATGAGCGGACGCGACCGCGTGGTCTGGTTCGACACGACCTGGCCGTGCGCGTCGCAGCGCTGGGAGAGGGTGAAGACCCCGCGGTGCCAGCGTCCCGCTCCCGCGATCAGTTGCCGCGACACCAGGAACGGCACGAGCCAGTCGCTCAGGCGACGCGGGTCGACCTCGCGGCCGACCGAGTAGTTCTCGTGGCTGCCGTAGGTGTTTCCCCAGGCGTCGATGTTGTTCTTCACCAGCGTGAACGTGGTGTCGCGCCCCAGCGCGGCCTCCGCGTCCCGGGCGCGCGCCGCCAGACCGGCCAGCACGTCGTCGCCCGCGCGGTCGGCCACGAGCAGGTCGTGGGGGTCGGTGCACTCCGGGGTCGCGTACTCGGGGTGCGACCCCACGTCGAGGTACAGCCGACCCCCGTTCGGCAGGAACACGTTCGTCGAGGCGTACTCCGACGCCAGCGGCGCGAAGAGCCGCTGAGCGGCCTCGTCGGGGGCGAGCCTGCGGCCGTCCGACCGCGCGGACAGCCCGTACTCGGTCTCCAGGCCGTAGATCCTGGCCACGGGTTACAGCTGGACGGAGTCCAGCAGCGCGCCCAGTTCGTCCCGGGTGAGCTCGCGGAGTTCGCCGGACTTCAGTTGGCCCAGGCGCACGGGTCCGTACTGAGTCCGGGAAAGCCGCCGCACGGGGTGGCCCACCGCCTCGAACATGCGGCGCACGATCCGGTTGCGGCCCTCGCGGAGCACGACCGTGACCAGCGTGCGGTTCGCGGTGCGCTGCTCGACCTTGACGCGGTCGGGGCGCACGGGGCCGTCCTCAAGCGTGATGCCGCGGGCCAGCTTCCGGGCCGTTCCGTCCTCCAGCACGCCGGTCACGTCGGCCACGTAGGTCTTCGCGATCTCGTGGCGGGGGTGGGACATGCGCTGCGCGAACTCACCGTCGTTCGTCAGCAGAAGCAGGCCCTCGGTGTCGGTGTCGAGGCGTCCGACGTGGTACACGCCCGCCTTCGCCTGCCGCCCGAGGAAGTCGGCGATGCACGGCCGTCCCTCGGGGTCGTCCATGGTGCACACCACGCCGAGGGGCTTGTTCAGGACGAGGTAGGTGTGGCGCCTCGGCGGCGGGATCCGCTTGCCGTCGACGCGGATGTGATCGGTCTCCGGATCGACGCGGCGTCCCTGCTCCTTGACCACGTGGCCGTTCACCTCGACCCGGCCCTCGTCGATCATCTCCTCGGCGGCCCGCCGGGAGGCGATCCCTGCCTGCGCGATGACCTTCTGCAGGCGGATGCCGTCGTCGCGGCGCTCACTCATGGTTGTTCCTCTCGTGGGTCGTCCCGGACGCCGTGGGTACGGACGCCGTGGGCGCGGGCTCGGTTCGTTCGGGGTGGGCGAGCCCGGCCAATTCTGCCTCCAGTTGCGAGGCCTCCGGCAGGTGCGGCGCCAGGGGCGGGAGCTGGTCGAGCGACGTCAGCCCCAGGCGCTGCAGGAAGTGGTCTGTGGTGCGGAACAGCATCGCGCCGGTCTCCTCCGAGCGGCCCGCCTCCTCGATGAGGTCGCGCGTCGCCAGGGTGCGCATGACGCCGTCCACGTTGACGCCCCGGATCGCGCCCACGCGGCTGCGTGAGACCGGCTGCAGGTAGGCGACGACCGCGAGGGTCTCCAGGGCGGCCTGGGAGAGCTTCGCGTGCTGGCCGTCCAGCACCCAGGCAGCGATGACGTCGGCGTGCTCGGCGCGCGTGTAGTAGCGCCAGCCCTGCCCCACCTGGCGCAGTTCGAACCCGCGGCGGGTCTCGTCGTAGAACCGCTGCAGCTCCTCCAGCGCCGCCCAGACCACGGGCTTCGGGACGTCGAGCGCCTGCGCCAGCTCCGCGGCCGACAACGGCTCGGTTGCCATGAGCAGGAGCGCCTCCAACGCACCCTGGACGGCCGCGGGGTCGGGGTCGTCGGGCGTGAGCGTGGGTTCCGGGGCGTCGGTCACGGGGGGTCCTGCCTTTCGGGATTGGCGTGGGCAGCAGGGTCGAGCTCGTCGAACTCGGCGGAGATCGCGAGGTCGCCCTCGCTGGCGCCGGTCCAGCGGATCGTCAACTCCCCCAACGGGGCGACCTGCTCGAACGACACGGCCCGCTCGCGCGCGAGCTCCAGCAGGGCCAGGAACCGCGCGACGACGACCAGGCGGTCGCCGGCGTCCGCCACGAGGGCACGGAAGGTCGCGGTCCCGGACCGGCGCAGCCGGTCGACGAGCACGCCCGCCTGCTCCTGGACGCTGACGTGCGAGGCGTGGAGGTGGTCCAGGGAGATCTGCGGACGCTCGCGGGGAACGAACGCGCGCGCCGCGAGCCAGGGGAAGTCCTCAGCCGCGACCGGGATCTCGACCTCGGGCAGCAACCGCCTGAAGTGGTCCTCGAGCCCGCCGGGGCGCGGGTACCGCAGACCCTCCGCGGCCAGGGTGGCTTCGAGGACGGCCGCGACCTCCTTGAACGCCCGGTACTGCAGGAGGCGGGCGAACAGCAGGTCGCGGGCCTCGAGGAGCGCGATGTCCTCGGGGTCCTCGACCTCGCCGCTGGGCAGCAGCCGCGCGGCCTTGAGGTCGAGCAGGGTCGCCGCGACGACGACGAAGGAGCTTGTCTGCTCGAGGTCCCAGGGCTGTTCGCCGTCGCGTCCCGCCTTGATGTGGGCGATGAAGTCGTCGGTGACCTTCGACAGGGCGATCTCGGTGACGTCCATCCGGTGGCGGGCCATGAGCTGCAGGAGCAGGTCGAAAGGCCCCTCGAAGTTCTTCAGGCGGACCGTGAACGGCGTGCTCACGGCTCGGTCAGCCGCGCCACCAGAGCGGACTCGCCCCCGCGGGACTGGACGTCCGCAAGCACCTCGGCGATGGCGGCGCGGACGATGCGGCCGCGGTCGACGGCGATGCCGTGTCGGGCCCGCAGCGTGAGGCGCAACTGTTCGAGCGCCAGCAGCTCCTCGCTGCTCACGTACACGGTGATCTTCTCGTCATGCTTGACCCGACCCGAGGGGGCCGGCGCGGCGGCGTCCCGGGGGACGACGTCGGGATGCACGACATCCGGCAGGGCGGGGGCGGTGGACCGGAAGAGTTCGGACGCCCCGGGGAGTCCTACGCGCCGGGGCATCGGGCCAGCACTTCACGGGCAAGCATGCGGTAGGCGTCGGCACCCGGGGACGCGGAGGCGTACGTCGTGATGGGCTCCCCGGCGACGGTGGTCTCGGGGAACTTCACCGTGCGCCGGATGACGGTGTGGAAGACCGTGTCCCCGAAGGCCTCGACGACGCGCTGCAGCACCTCGCGGGAGTGGAGCGTGCGGCCGTCGTACATGGTGCCCACGATCCCGAGGACCTCGAGTTCGGGGTTGAGGCGCTCCTGGACCTTTTCGATGGTGTCGGTCAGCAACGCGACGCCGCGCAGCGCGAAGAACTCGCACTCCAGGGGAATGACCACCTTGTCGGCGGCCGTGAGGGCGTTCACGGTGAGGAGGCCGAGCGACGGGGCACAGTCGATGAGGATGACGTCGTACTCGCCACGAACCTTCGCCAGCACGCGGCGCAACGTCTGCTCGCGGGCAACCTCGGAGACCAGTTGAACCTCGGCCGCGGACAGGTCGATGTTGGCGGGCAGCATGTCCAGGCCTTCGACGCCGGTGTCCATGATGACGTCGTGGACGTCGGTCTCCTTGCTCAGCAACAGGTTGTAGATCGAGGTCTTCAGGGTGTGGGGATTCACACCGAGCCCCACCGACAGAGATCCCTGCGGATCGAAGTCGACGAGCAGCACGCGCCGGCCGGTCTCCGCGAGGGCCGCACCGAGGTTGATCGTGGTGGTGGTCTTGCCCACGCCGCCCTTCTGGTTGCACAGGGCGATGACGAGGGCGCGACGGGGTCCCGGACGGGGGGGCGTCGGCTCGGGCAGGTCCGGCCAGGGGCGTCCGGTGGGACCAAGCAGGCCCGCGGTGTCGGTGGTGTCCTCGAAGAGGGCGGGGTTGGTTTTCACGGTCGTCCTTCCACCTGTTGGGGGTGACTCTACTGGGCGAAATGGAGACAAAGTGACACGCACGCCGGGGAGGGGTGGGGTGGTGGTTCTCGGCCGCGCCGGAAGTACCGGCGGTGTCTGCGG
>CAZZGU010000149.1:0-3308 GCA_964653755.1 uncultured Nigerium sp.
GCCACTCATCGATCAACAGCGGACGCCCACGCCCCAACACCTGCTCCGGCTCGGCAGCGATCGACTCCCGGACGGCCTTGGAATCCAACCGCACCACCCCGGCGACCCGCTGCTCTGCGGTCGTGGTCTTCCCGACCCCCTTGACGCCGTCGATCGCGATCGCGGGGACCTGGCCGAATAGCTCATCCAACTCGTCGTCCAAGATCCGGCGTGCATACTCCATCAAGAAACCATACAAGAAGCCGGAGTCGAATCAGTCATCTAGCAGGGCTGGAATCAGACAGATCGCACGAGCGCTCACCGGCATATGCGCGATCTCATGCACATCCCTCGACGACCGCTACTGGGCAGTTGAGCGAGATCACGACCCTGGACATCGACGACTGACTCTGGGCATGAGGGCGGTGTCACGACCATGGCCGTGATGTCTCGGGCCGTCGGCGGGCGGCTTCGGTTGTGGGGCGGTGTGGGGCGTGTTCTTGGTTCCGCCACCCGCGGGGTGCGGTCGATCCCGGTCAGTGCACCACGTGGTGGCGGAGCCTGACTCGGTCGTTTTTGGTCTCGCAGCTGAGCAGTTCGAGTCGGGTGGGCCATTCGTCGGGGGCCAGAGGTGCGGCGTCGAACAGGTGGTGGGTTCCGCGTCCGCCGATGGCCCAGGGCAGGAGGTCGAGGTCGATCTCGTCGAGCAGGTGTTGCCGCAGCAGCGCGCCGCCGAGGCGTCCGCCGCCGCTGGCCACCACCGTCTGGACGCCGAGGCGTTCGCCGAGCAGGGCGAGGGCGCGCCCCAGGGCGACACGTCGGCGTCCGACGACGAGGTAGGGGATGCCTCGCTGCCGCAGCAGTGCCAGGTGCTGGGTGGGTGCGGCCCGGGAGGTCAGGACGAGGCTGTGCCAGCCGGCCCAGGCGGGGTCGGGCCATTCGGTGAACTGCAGGTCGACGGCGCCGGCGCCGTCGACGAGGGCGAACCAGCGGCGTCCCGGGACGCCCACCACGTGGTCGGGCAGGAAGTGTTCGCCTTCGGGCGTGGGGTCGGGTTCGGCTTCCTGGACCGGCGCGTCGACGGGGTTGAGCAGGGAGCCGCTGCCTTCGAGGAATACCTGCGGGTCGTGGGTGGTGCGGGCCCACGCGTAGGGATCATCCAGGTCGGCCGTCATGGCGGTCCAGCCTTCGTCGCCGGCCAGGAGGTCGACGCCGGAGGCGAGGGTGAGCCTGCGTGTTTGTCGTAACGGGTGGCGATGTCGCGCCACTGCTTGTGCTGGACGTAGCTGCGTTCGACGGTGTTGCGCTTCTTGTAGACCTCGGCATCGAAGCTAGGAGGCCGCCCAACGCGGCTTCTCTTGGCTTTGCGGCGCGCGATCTGGTCCGAGGGGAGCCGTCGAGCATCTCAGGCTGCGCACGACGGCCCCCAGGCTCAATGGCGAATCGGCTGAACGGGCCGTCTATCGAGTAGTGGTGTGCGGCCAAGCCAGCTTCGACAGCGCTTCGGCGATGGCCTTGTCCCGGTCGGCTGCTGCGTGCTGGTACCTGAGGGCTGCGCCGGGGGTGGAGTGCCCGAGTCGGGCCATGAGTTCTGCCAACGTGGCGCCTGTCTGGGCTGCGAGAACCGCGCCAGTGTGGCGCAGGTCGTGGAAATGGAGGTCGGGTCGTCCGGCCGCCACGCGGGCGGCGGCGAAGCGCTTTCCGAAGGTCCTGGGGTGTGGGTGTCCGCCTTGCGAAGCGGGGAAGAGCAGAGCGCTCTTGGCTCGCGTCACGTGCCTGCTGAGGTGGTCCTCGAGCGCAGGAAGAAGGTGGGGCGGGACGTGGACGGTGCGGCGTCCGGCATCGGTCTTGGGCGTGCCGACGGTTGGCTTCCCGTCAGGCCAGGGAAGGTCTCTGCCCCAAGCTCCAGTTCACCGGTCAACCCGGAACCCCCGCGATCCCCGGCGGACCCAACGTGCAGGGCTACGAGCGCCGCCGACAGAGGCCGGTCTCGACGAGTACGTTTCTCTGGTGCGGTTCGCTCGTGTGAGTGTTGGACCCTGACCTTTTCCGGATGTGAGGTGCTGGGACGCGTGACGATTGTGGACAACGCTGTGTATGTGGACGGTCGTCGGACCGCCACTCCCGGGAGTCTGGACGACACCTTCGAGGAGATGAGGGATCGCGGAGGGATGGCCTGGATCGGCCTGTACCGACCGGAGCCGGCCATCGTCCAGCTGGTCGCGAACGAGTTCAGCTTGCACGAGTTGGCTGTCGAGGACGCTCTCCATGGTCACCAGCGGTCCAAGCTGGAGCGCTACGGGGACACCCTTTTCACGGTCCTGCGGCCCGCCCGGTATCTGGATGATGTGGAGAAGGTCGAGTTCGGCGAACTTCACGTGTTTGTCGGTCCGGACTTTGTGGTGACGGTCCGGCATGCGGAGTCTCCGGACCTTGCCCGGGTCCGTCGACGGCTCGAGGACGCCCCTGGTCTCCTGGCCTTGGGCCCGCAGGCTGTGCTGTACGCCATCCTGGACGAGGTGGTCGACCAGTACGAACCCGTGGTGCTGGGCCTGGAAAACGACATCGACGAAATCGAGGATGAACTGTTCGGTGCCGATCCCGACGTCACCCGGCGGATCTATGAGCTTTCCCGGGAAGTCATCGAACTCCAGCGGGCGACCCATCCCTTGCGTTCCATGCTGGAGGCCCTGCTGCGCGGTGCCGACAAGTACGAACTTGACGTGGAGTTGCAGCGGAGGCTGCGCGACGTCCAGGACCACGTGATTCGCGTGGTGGAGCGGGTGGACGCCTTCCGATTGCTGCTTCAGAACGCGTTGAACGTTGATGCCAGCTTGGTGGGTCGGCGACAGAACGAGGAGATGCGCCACTTGACCGAATCCAGTCTCGCCCAAAACGAGGAGGTGAAGAGGATCTCGTCCTGGGCGGCCATCCTCTTCGCCCCCACCCTCGTCGGCACCGTCTACGGGATGAACTTCGACTTCATGCCTGAGCTGGGGTGGAAACTGGGCTACCCGTTCGCCCTGCTTCTCATGCTGGCCATGGGCATAGTGCTGTACCTCTGGTTCAAGCGTCGCGGTTGGCTCTAATCCAGCCGGCGGACGGGGGCATCGAGCCGGTACGGGCCCAGCAGGTCAAGGCCGACGTCGACCTGGTGGTGGATCGCTGACGGTGCTTCCGGCCTCAGCATCAATCCGGCAGAACTCAAGACGGTGGATGACGCACGTCTGGCCAGTGAGCCCCCGCGCAGCGGCACGGGAGTGCGGTCGGTGAGCAATATGGGACGAACATGAGGGCGAAGAGCGCCGTTGTCGACCGGGCGGGCACTG
>CAZZGU010000149.1:3318-6326 GCA_964653755.1 uncultured Nigerium sp.
GCACGGCGGTCAACGACAGGCGCCGGCTCGGGACATGTGCGCCGGGTCAGGACAAACGCCCACGCAGACGCGCCGCTTGTGGACGGATGCCACGGATGCACCCGGAGCAACGGTCCTTAACCGGCGCGGCAAGCAGGTTACGGCACAGGTGGCCCGACGGCGGCCGACCATGACTCGACGCCGACCCACCCCCCCTGAGCGGAGCCTGACTCGGTCGTGCGCAGTCTCGAAGCTGAGAACCTTGCGCGAAGCGCTCGGCGGGGCGTCAGGAGCGGTCGGTGGCTGAGGCGAAGCCGAGCCACGAGTGGTGGTTCCCGGCCCAGCACCAGCCGACCTTGGGGGCGTTGCGTCGCGCTGGTCCGTCGCGTCCGGTTCCGCGGCTGATCCAGATTGCTGGCGTTCGCGCGTCGAGACCGCGGGCGGTGGGCTTGCGGGAGCCGATGCACATGAAGCAGCGGTTGGCCTGCAGACGGTGCGGCTCTTGCAGGAGCCAGCTGATGCCCTCGCTGATGGTGAGCGGGGTCCGGCCTCGCTGGAGGATCTCGGGCAGGGCGGCATTGGGTGTGGCGTCCGACAGGTCGTCGCCTCGGTCGACGCCACGGAGCACGTACAAGGGCTCCTCGGGCAGGTGGACTGGCTTGATGGGGGTGAACTCGTCGAGGTCGGTCAGGTCCTCCACCACGAACCCGGGCTTGCTGTCGAAGCGCAGCAGGGGCGCCAATTGGGAGGCTGGCACGAGCGCGGGATGGACGCAGACGATGCCCTCGCCGGTGAGGCCGTCACCGAGCTTGGCGAACGCGTCGACGGTGATCCCCGCCACAGTGGCCACCCCAAGATCGGCCAACCGATCCACCTGTTGCCGCACCGTCACCGGACCATTCTGCACCGGACGCCTCCCTGCCCTCCTTGCACGGGGTACCTCGGCGAGTTCCTGTCGGCGGAAGAGGACCGTCTCGCTCGGTGAGGGGACCATCAGTTCAAGGCCGCGCGCGGCTGGCTCCAGTCAGGCCGTCTTGCGGAAGGGCGGGCGCCGCCGTCTTCGTGGCGTCGGGTCAGCCCGTACACCCGCTTGGTTTCGCCGTCCAACAGCCATCTGGCCGCCAAAGCCAGGTCCAGACTCTCCGGCTTCAAGAGCAGGCTCTTGACGGTGGGCAGCACCAGTTCGAGTGAGCGCGATGCCCCGGTGGTTCCCACGGGCTCCAGTTGGGCGGCAGTGACAACGGCGACGGAAGTACCGGTTTGCGGATCGGTGAGGGTGCTCAACTGGTTGGTGGCGGGAAGGTCCTCGACCGCGACACCGTCTTTGCTGGCCTGCTGCATCGAGCGTTGGGCGTCCCGGCTGATCCACAGCGGACGGTCAGTCAGCCCGAGCGAGTCCTCCGCCACGGTCCGCGCTGCCTCGGGGTGCCCGATCCGGCGGGCGTTGGCCGCCATTCGGGACAGCCGCTCCGGATCGGAGAGGAGCAAGTCGATCTTGTACCCGACCGTGGAGGTGTAGTTGCACTTCACCGCGGCGCCCGCTTCCAGCAGGTAGTCCGCGTTGCGGACCTCCTGACCGGGGATGGGGTTGATGATGACCATGGGCAGGCCTGCGGCCATGCACTCCGAGGACGACAACCCGCCCGGCTTGCCGACGAAGAGACAGGCGATCCGCATCAGATCGGCCATTTCGGTGGTGAAGCCCAGCGCTCGGAACCGTTTCGGCTGGGCCGCGACGATTTCCGACACGTCGGCCAGCAGTTGTTCGTTGCGCCCGCAGACCACGACCGCCTGGAAGTCGTGCTCGCTGCGCAACACCTGCCTCACGATGGTGAGCGTGTGGCTGCCGCCGGCGGCACCTGCGGAGATGAGGACGACAGGCAGCCCGGGGTCGAGGCCGAAACGCTGTCGCACCTCGACATCGTCAACAGCGTCACCGAGGCTCGCTCGCACAGGGATGCCCGACACGCTGATCCGATCGGCGGGAACGCCGATGCTCTCCATGTAGACGGCGGTCTCTTCGCGGGCGACGAAGAAGTGGCTGAACGGTGAGGTCAACCACAGGCCCTGGAAGTCGTAGTCGGTGGCGACGATGGCGAGCGTGGCCCGCAACTGGCGTCGTGCGATCATCAGCGACACCAAACGGGCGGGCAGGAAATGGGTGCAGATCACCACGTCGGGGTCGTAGTCGCGGATCGCCCGGACGGTGGCTGTCGTGTTGACCCGCTCCCACCACTGGACCAGTGGGCCGAGCTTGAACGGCGGGTCCTGGTTGTCGTAGCCCCAGCCGACGAGCCAGGGCACCTCGCTGACCAAGGCGAAGTAGGCGTCGTCGTAGAGCCGCTGGAAGACCTCGTTGGTGGTTTCAAGGATGTCGATCCGGTTGACCTGCCCGGCGCCCGGCAGGCCGGCGAGGGCAGCCTCGAGGGCGCTGGCAGCCTGGTTGTGACCGGAGCCGACACCGGCAGCCAAGATCAGGGTCCGTCGGGCCATGAGCGCATCGTACAAGCCGCCGCGCGTACACCCGAGACGGCTGGCTGTCCCTGCCTGGGTGCGGGCATTTCCCCTTGAGCTTCCTTGGATCTGCCGGAACTGCCATGTGCCTGTCCGAAGCCAGGTCACGCCAAGACGGAAGGTCGGAGTGTGTTGGGGCTTGTGGGGGTGGGGGTGTATAATCGAACATGTGAACGGTTGGGTGGTGGTGCGGGATTCCGACGATGTGTTCGACGCGTTGCGTGAGAACCATCGGATCAGGGTGGACGCCGAGGTCCGGGAGTTGACGTTGATCGCGCAGGCGTGTGATGAGTACACCGTCGATGAGTCTCGCGCCGATGAGGCGGCCGAGAAGTTGATCGTGGGCGGTGCAGCAGGGACGGCTTGTGTGGGGGAGTTTCTGGCGTTGGAGCTGGCGGGATTGTTGGAGGTGAGCCCGGTGACGGCGGCGCTGCGGATCCGGGAGACCCTGAATCTGCGGGTGAGTGATTGTTTCCGGACCAGGACCCCAAGGATAGGATTCCTTGGAGATTGGG
>CAZZGU010000150.1:0-6217 GCA_964653755.1 uncultured Nigerium sp.
CGTGGGAGGCCTGCTCGGCCGCTGGAAGGAGTACGTGGCCACGTACCACGGCCACAACGTGAACATGGTGGAGGGCGTGCGTGCCGATCCGTCCATGTTCCAGCGTTTCCAGTTCTCGGTCTTGCAGATCCTCCCGAAGAGCTCCACCGCGGTCGAGGTCGTTGCCGTGGAGACCCTGTACAAGCGCAAGCTGCTCAGCAAGGAGTTCGGCCTCAACGCGAACTGATCCCTCGCCAGAATGCGAGACGCGCTGGCCGACCAAGGTTGTGCTGCGGCACTGACGCGTCCGGCGGTGGATCGCTGCTCCCCGGAGTTGCCGCTCCGTTCATCCCAGGGGTGGTAATGAGACCATCAGGTCCGAGCGGGCGGGGTCCAGGTGGGTCGCAGCCCAGTCGCGGACGCTGGTCTCTTGCGAGAAGAGGATGACTTGGCGTTCCTTCGAGATGTCGTGCAGCAGCGAGAGCAGAGCCTCGGTCCGGGTGGCGTCGCACTGCACCGTCACATCGTCGAGGATCAGTGGCATGGTCTCGGCTGTTCCGAGGTGTTCCACGAGCGCGAGACGTAGCAGCAAGAACGTTTGCTCGGCGGTGCCCTGAGAGAGGAGGGCGGCGTCGCGCCAGACGCCGGACCGTTCCTGCAGTTCCACGGCGAGTGTCTCTGGTGTGACGCGGGCGTCTTGGTAACGGCCGCCCGTCACCAAGGGAAGCCGTCGACGGATCGCGGACTCAAGCACGGGCGTGATGGTGCGGTGCGCCTGCTGTTGGGCAGCTTCCAGGTGTTCGATCGCCAACTCGAGGGTGGCCTTCAACTCGATGAGGGAGTCCTTCTCCGACCGGCTTGCGGCGGCGAGTTCGACGGCCGCAGGCAGGTCGCCCTCCTGCTCGCGTAGGCGCACCAGTTGCCCCTCGGCGGTTGCTCTTCGGGTGACGCAGGCTTCGACCTGCGCGGAAGCGGACGCGACGAGTTCGTCAGGGTTGGGGGGCAGGGATTGCGGCCGCTTACCGAGCCCTGCTGTGAGGGTGTCGACCTTCGTTGCGAGTTGCTCGAGGGTGGCGCCAGTCAGCAGTTGAGCGCGCAGCGAGCCGATCCGGTCCCGTTTCTGGTAGACGGCGGCGGCGTGGTCTTGGGCCTCCAGCCAGTCGCCGAGCCACTGCGCAGCGGCCTGCGCATCGTCGCTGGGATCGCCGCCCACGAGCCGTGCGGTCGCGAGTAGCTCGTCGGCGCGTGAGGCCCAGCGTTCGATAGCCGTCCGGTATGCGGCGTCAGCTGCGCTGCGCGCTTCCAGAGCGCGCGTCAGATCGGCACGACGGCTGGCTTGGGAGGCGATCTCCGCCCGGCGGTCACACGCCGCCTCGTAAAGGCGGTAGGCGGCGTCCGCCGCGTCGGCCTCCTCGCCCTCCGCGATTGGCGGTTGTTCGCCCTTCTCGCGCAGCGCATCGAGCAGTCTTGTCGCCGCTAATTGGGCTTCGCTCTGAAGCCGGGTCAGATCTGCGCGCTGCTGTTCGCCGAGCCTCCGGGCGCCGGCTCGCAGGTCGATGGCTTGGGCCAGCCGGTCGAGCTCCTCGGGGTTGGATGGCAGTCCGCGACGCGAGAGTTGCTCCGTGAGTTGAGCGTGCGCCGCGTCGAAGAGCGAGGCTCTTTGTTGCCAGTCGGACCTGCGGCTGGCGATCGCGGCCACTTGGTCAGACAGTGCCGGTTCGGTCGGCCTGTCACCGGGGTGAGGCAGATCGGTGGGTTCCGGTGCTTGAGGGGCCGGCGGAGGGGCGTCCATTTGGGGCACGCTGGGTGCACCGCCGTCGGTTGCACGCCGGGACCCGGTGCGCATCAGGAGGCCAGCGACGACGACAGCCACACCAAGAGCGGCGATGAGCGCGCCGATGAGCGGGTCGAGGAGAGTAGCGGCCAGCCCCGCCACGATCAGGGAAGCTCCGATCACCAGTAACCACTGGGGTGCGCCGAATCGCGCAGCTCCCGAACTGAGCCCACGGCGTCCGACAGGCTCCCCACGAGTCGTGAGCGTCGCACGGTAGGCGTCCCAACTGCGGGCGTACTCGGCTTGCTCGGCGGCGTAGCGTTCGCGTGCTGTGGCGTACCAGGTGGCTGCTTGCTCGTGAGCTGCGGCTCTCGCCTGCCACGCCGACAGGTCGTGTGCGAACCGTTCCAGGGCCTGCGCGTGCCGGTTGCGCAACAGCGACTCGGTCTCGTCCTCACGGGGATCCCACGTGGGTCGCCGCAGCCGCAACCGGTTCGCGTGGCGTCGAAGTTCGTCGCTCTCCGCGTCGGGGAGCGCCTCGTCTGTGGCGGTCTCGAGGGGCAATTCCGTCCGAGAGGCGACTGCGGAGGTCGCGTGGTGGAACTGCTCCCACACTGCGCGTACCTGCGGATCGGGCGACGTGTCACCGTCCGGCGCCTGCGGAAGTGTCGCCAGTTGCGATTCGAGCGCGTCGACGGACGGCCCGGTCGGTGCTTCTGGTGGTTCGTCGCGCGCGAGGAAGGCAATTCGAGCATCCCGGACCTTCTTGAGAAGTTCGGGCGGGGCCGGTTCGCCAACGACTGTCGAGTCAGCCAGTTCGGCATCGTAACCCCGGATCTTGGCGATCCGGCTTTCCAGGGCGTCCACTTCGGCCCACTTCTGCCATGCCTGTGCTTGGGCGAGCGTGTTGCGCGCCTGAGTTTCATCACGGGCCAATTCGGCGACGCGGATAGTGGTTCGTCGAAGGTCATCGCGAGCGGCACGGAGCTTGTAGAGGGTGTCTTCGGCGTCTTGCAACTCTTCGATGGCCCGGCGCAGTGGACGCCTGCCGATCGAGAGACTGCCAACGCGGGTGGCGAGGTCGGCCTTGAGCGTGTCGAGTACCTCTTGGGCGGTCACATCGATGGCCTGGCTGGAGGTCGCGCGCTGGAGGTACTGCTGCAGTTCGTCGGACTGCTCCAGCACGCGCAGAATTTCGGCTTGTGGCACGAACGTGGTGGCCCGCAGGGTTCCTCGGCTGAGCCCGAAGAGCTCGCCGACGTCGATGTCGTCCCAGTCGGTCGAAGAAAGCCCGAAGCGCCGCTCCAACTCCGATCGGCTCAAGGGTTTAGGAGTCCCCGTGGGCAGGATCCGCGTCGTGCCGCCGACGAGGTCTTGGGTGATCGTCAGCCTGGTGCCGTCGTCGGTCGTGATCGCGCTGGTGACCTGCCAGCGCGAACCGCTCCAGGGTTTGTGTTTAGCCTTGAACTGCGCGTCGTCGCGTGTTCCTCGACCGCGCGATCGGCGCCTTCCGGCGAGGCTGGAGTAGAGCGCTGCGGCCCACGTGGTCTTGCCGCTCTCGTTGGGACCCGTGACGATGGTGAAGGCCGGCGCCAACCCGAGGTGCTCGCCCCGGAACGGGCCGAAGGAAACAGCCGTAACCGTCTCGAACCTCATGAGGACTCTTCGCTCTCGAGGGAGCTCAAGGCCAGGGCCAGGGCTTGATGGCGGCGGGCCTCATTCGGCCCGGCGCCCGACAGCCGGCGAATGAGTTCCGCCGCGACGGTGCGATCGTCTGCTTTGGCCGTCGGGAATCTGTAGTCGAGGTCACTCCAGTCGACGGTGACGTCATCCCGGCTGGGCTGCCACGGCAGGGCGGGTGGCACAAGCAACCGTGGAGCGACACTGCCACTCACCACCACGCGGTCGAGGCGCTCACACTGCGACAACAGGCCGTCGAGCGCTGCGGTGAGGGTGGCGCCGTCCCGGAAGTCGTCCAGGGGCAGGTGTCGTGTCGAGCCCAACTGTTGCGCGTAGGTCACGTCCTCACTGTGAAGGTCCGGGTCCGAGCCGTGGATGAGCAGGACACCCTCGGAGCGGCCCCCACCCGTGCCCACCACCAACGGCGTGAGCGTGAGATCCGAGGGACGAGGCGTCTGGCTGCCCTGCAAGACAGCCGGTCGGATCACAGGCAAATGGGTCCCCGGTGGTGAGGGGTGGGTCGTGAGCATTGCGACAACCCCCTCCAGCGGCGGGATCCTCGAGCCCCTCGGGCCCAGGATGGCGAACCGGGCGTCACCAAACACCACCACGGTGCTCGCCTCCGGGGTCATCCAGCGTACGGTCGAGGGCCACTCGTCCAATGCCTGCGGCGCGAAGTTGCTCTCGGCGTCCTGCTCGTTCGGGACGAGCAGCACCGCGCAGGGCAGGCTGCCCAGCACGGTTCGGACATCCCCGACGGTCGACCGGCGCACCGTTGTGGGATCCCACAGGCCGCCCAGAATGATCAGGCCATCAACGCGCAGGTCGATGCACTGCTGCGCCACCTCCATAAGGAGACTGACGCTCGCCTCGCGCAACCCGCGGGCGGCACCCACCGCCTCGTCAGGCCATGCCTTGTCGAGGTTGAGCCCCGCCACGACCAAGATCCGAGCACCCATCCCGCGGCCCCTGTTCAGATAGGGTTTCCCATTGTCATCGGACGTTACAGGACAAGGCATGCCTGACCCCCACCACCTCGAAATCGGCGCCCTCGTCGAGGGCGTCATCGCCGACGAGGTCGTGAGGCTGCTCGAGATCCGGCGATCGGGTGATTCCGCGCTGGTGACCTACGAGCGCATCAATGGCGAACGAGGCACCGCCTTCCTGAACCGCGATGCTCTGGCGGGCCTGGTCCAAGTTGCGGCACGGTCCACGTGGCGCGCTCGATGGTCCGACTTCACGCTGGGTGTCCAGGCGTTGGCGCTGCAGGCGGCGCCGTTCGAGGACCGGCTGCTCGCCGTGAGCTCTTCGAACGTCATCCCCCTCCCGCACCAGGTTCAAGCGGTCTATCGCGAGATCCTCCCGCACCATCGCCTGCGCTTCCTCCTCGCCGACGATCCGGGGGCCGGAAAGACGATCATGACGGGCCTTTACCTCAAGGAGGTGCTGGCCCGCGGACAGGTCACGCGGGTGCTGATCGTCGCGCCGGGCAGCCTCACCGAGCAGTGGGTTGACGAGATGTGGAACCGTTTCGGGCTCTCGTTCGTCGAGTTGGGCACCCAGAACCTGGTGTCGGACGCCGTGGGTGGCCCCGCCCTTGCGGACGCCGGCCCACTCGTGGTGGCCAGACTCGACCAACTTGCTCGCAACGAAGATCTGCTGCAAGCGGTGCTTCGGGAGGACTTCCACGTCGTCGTGGTCGACGAGGCCCACAAGATGAGCGCCCGCCGCTGGGGCAGCCGAATGATCTTCAGCAAGCGCTACCTGGTCGCCAAGGCGCTAGCGGCGGAGGCGCCGCACCTACTGCTGCTAACTGCGACTCCACACAACGGAAAACCCGAGGATTTCGCGGGCTTCATGGAGCTGTTGGACGTCGAGCTGGACCAGCGCAGACCCGTCCTCGACCAAGCCCCGGTGCGGCGGCTCGTCAAGGAGCAGCTGGTTCATGCGGACGGGAGGACCCTGTTCCCGCCCCGCATGGCCTCGACCCTCGGCTACGAGATGACGCCGGACGAAGGCCGCATGTACGAGGCCGTCACCCAGTATGTGGCCGAGGAGATGAACCGGGTGATGGACGAGACCGTGCGGCGCCGGGTCGGCTTCGCCATGATGGTGCTCCAGCGACGCCTGGCCTCGTCGCCCGAGGCCATCCTCCGCTCACTGGAGCGGCGGTTCGACCTGCTGCAGTCCCTGCTCGAGCGGGCCGAAGCCAGGGACGCCGATCTGGCAGTCCTGCTCGCGGCCTCCCTCCAAGAGGACCCCTCCACGGAAGACGACGAAGGGCCGGGCGACGACTCAGCTTCCTCGGCCTCGGCAGCGCGCACACCGGCCGAGTTACGTACGGAACTGCTCGTCCTCGAACGTCTCATCCGTGAGGCGTACAGGGTGCGCTCGTCGGGCGTCGACCAGAAGTGGGAGGCGCTCAAGGCGTTCCTCACCAGCGCAGACAGCAGGGACGACCTCGGTATGCGCCGCAACGTCATCGTGTTCACCGAACACCGCGACACCCTCGATTACCTGCTCGAACGCATGGACGAGGTCCTGCAACACGGAGAGTATGTGGCGGTCATCCACGGCCAGACGCCGCGCCACGAGCGGAGGCAGGCGCAGCACGACTTCAATCACGATCGTCAGTGCGGAATCTTGTTGGCCACGGACGCCGCGGGCGAAGGAGTCAACCTGCAGGTGGCCAACCTCATGGTTAACTACGACATCCCTTGGAATCCCAACCGCCTCGAGCAGCGGTTTGGCCGGATCCACCGCATCGGTCAGGACCGCACCTGC
>CAZZGU010000151.1:0-728 GCA_964653755.1 uncultured Nigerium sp.
GCTGCAGCAGGTGGGTGGCCTCCTGGGTCGTGGGCATGTTGGCGCCCTCGGCGACCGCGAGGACGCCGTTCCCGATGAGAGCCTTGGCGCCCCGGGTGTCGAGCTCGTTCTGGGGGGCGCAGGGCAGCGCCACGTCGACCGGGACGTCCCAGATGCAACCGCCGGTCACCAGGCGGGCGGACGGCCGGCGCGCGACGTAGTCGGCGACGCGACCGCGCTCGATCTCCTTGATCTGCTTGAGCATCTCGACGTCCACGCCGTCGTCGTCCACGACATAGCCGGACGAGTCGCTGAACGCGATCGGGTGGCCCCCCAGCAGGTGCACGCGCTCCATGGCGTAGATCGCCACATTGCCGGAACCCGACACCGTGACACGCTTGCCCTTGAGGGACTCACCCTTCGCGTTGAGCATGGTTTCGGTGAACTTGACGGTCCCGTAGCCGGTCGCCTCGGTGCGTGCCAGCGAGCCGCCCCACGTGAGGCCCTTGCCGGTGAGCACGCCGGCTTCGTAGCGGTTGGTGATCCGCTTGTACTGGCCGAACAGGAACCCGATCTCGCGGCCGCCGACACCGATGTCGCCGGCGGGCACATCGGTGTACTCGCCGAGGTGCCGGTAGAGCTCGGTCATGAACGACTGGCAGAAGCGCATCACCTCGCCGTCGCTCTTGCCCTTGGGGTCGAAGTCGGAGCCACCCTTGCCGCCACCGATCGGCATGCCGGTCAGCGCG
>CAZZGU010000151.1:738-6013 GCA_964653755.1 uncultured Nigerium sp.
GCGTTCTTGAACAGTTGCTCGAAGCCCAGGAACTTCATGGTGGCGAGTTCGACCGACGGGTGGAAGCGGAGGCCGCCCTTGTACGGGCCGAGAGCGGAGTTGAACTCGACTCGGAAGCCGCGGTTGATCTGGATCCGGCCGGCGTCATCCACCCACGGGACGCGGAAGATGATCTGGCGCTCGGGCTCACACAGGCGGCTGAAGACCTCGGCGTCGACCAGGTCCGGGCGCACCTCCGGGACGACGTCCAGCGAGGAGAGCACCTCCTCGACGGCCTGCAGGAACAGGGCCTCGCCGTGGTTGCGTTGCGCGACCTTGTCGAACACGAGTTGGAGTTGTGGATGCATCCGGTGCTCCTCGAGGGGGAAATTCGGGTTTGGGCGTGCCCCACCTTGTCATCGGGAACGATCCGTGCCCGTCCGTCTCACGGTGTGGGTGCGGCTTCGGACGCCTCAGCCGCGTTCCCGCGCGGCCAACTGACCGCACGCGCCGTCGATCTCCCGACCGCGCGTGTCGCGCACCGTGACGGCGATGCCGAGTCGCTCCAGGCGTCGGATGAATTCGCCCTCGGCTCGCCTGGTGGACGCCGTCCAGCGGGAGCCGGGGGTCGGGTTGAGGGGGATCAGGTTGACGTGGACCCAGCCTGTCCCCCGCCCGGCGGTCAGGAGTCCGGCGAGGGCGTCGGCCCGGTGCGGCTGGTCGTTCACGTCGCGGATGAGGGCGTACTCGATCGACACCCTGCGCCCCGTCGCCCGGAAGTAGTCATGGGCGGCTCCCACGACCTCCCCGAGCGGATAACGGGTGTTGAGCGGCACGAGCGTGTCGCGCAAGTCGTCGTCGGGGGCGTGCAGGCTGACGGCGAGGGTCAGCGGGAGGTCCTGGGCCGCCAGTTCCCTGATCCGCGGCACGACCCCGACCGTCGAGACCGTGATCCCGCGTGCGGACAACCCGAGGTCGTCCACCATGCACCGCACCGCTGCCATCACTGCGCGGGAATTGGCGAGCGGCTCCCCCATTCCCATGAACACGATGTTCGACAGACGGGTTCGCCGGAGGGCGGCCACGACCTGGAGCACGATCTCCGCCGTCGACAGGTTCCGCTCCAGACCGCCCTGGCCGGTGGCGCAGAAGGGGCAGGCCATGCCGCATCCGGCCTGGGAGGAGATGCACAGCGTCGCGCGTCGGCGTCCGGGGCCACTCGAGGCGACCCCGGGGACGCCGTACTCCATCAGGACGGACTCGATCAGTGCGCCGTCGTGCAGGCGCCACAGGGTCTTGATCGTGGTGCCCTCGTCCGCCGTCTGCTCGCGGACGGGAGTCAGGAGCGTCGGGAAGAATGCTGCGGCGATCGTGTCCCGTTCGGCCGCGGGCAGGTCGGTCCAGGTGCGGGGGTCGTCCTCGTGACGCCCGTAGAGGTGCCGGTCGAGCTGGGAGGCCCGGAACGCCGGCACCCCGACCGCCTCGACCGCAGCACGGCGCTCGGAGGGAGCGAGGTCGGCCCAGTGACTCGGGGGTCGTCCGCGCCGAGGGGTCCGCAACTGCAGGGGGACCGTCCGGCCCTCCTCCGCCTGCCGCTGCGCGAGGGCCGCGCGGGCGGTCTCCTCGGGGGTGAGTCCGGTCATCCGCCGGGCACCAGCAGGTAGAGGACGAGCCAGGCGGCGGGTGCCGCCACCAGGAGCGAGTCGAGTCGGTCCATCACTCCGCCGTGACCGGGAAGGATCGAGCTCATGTCCTTGATCCCGACGTCGCGCTTGATGGACGACTCGATGAGGTCGCCGGCCGTCCCGAAGAACACCATGGTCACCCCGAGCACCACGCCGACCCACCAGTGCGCACCGAGCAGGAAGTGCGTCAGGAGCGCGCCCACCACGACGCTGAACAGCAGCGAGCCGCCGAAGCCCTCCCACGTCTTCTTCGGGCTGATGTGGGGGGCGAGCGGGCGACGCCCGAAGAGGACGCCGAGCACGTAGCCGCCGGTGTCGTTGGCCACGACGCACAGCAGGAAGGTCACCATGCGTGCCCCGCCGTCGTCCGGGGCGAGGATGAGCGCCGTGAACGAACCCAGCAGGGCGATGTAACCGATGATGAAGATGCTGGCAGCCGCGTCCCGCACGAAGTTCTCGTGGCCGCGCGGGAACCGCAGGACAAGGACCGCGAGGACCGTGGCGCCGAGGAACATCAGCAGGGTGGAGTGCCAGGGCATCGTCACGAAGGGGACGCCGCGGGCCACGGCGTAGGTGCCGACGACCATCCCGATGGTGCCCAGGACGATCGGCACGATCTCGGCGTTCATCCCGATCCGGCGCAGCGCCCGGTTCACCTCGACGGCTCCGACGCTCAGCATCAGGGCGACGAGCAGGATGAACCCCCAGTGCCACCACGCGAGCGTGGCGATCACGAGGGCCACGAGCCCGACCCCTACGCCGATTGCGGCCGGGAGGTCCCTGCCGGCCGAACGCTTCTTCTTCGCCGGAGGAGGGGTCTGCGGGTCTGACATCAGATCTCGAGCAGCTCTGCTTCCTTCGCCTTGAGCAGCTCGTTCACCTGCTCCTCGAACTTCTTGGTCAGGACGTCGAGTTGCTTCTCGGCGCGCGCGAGGTCGTCCTCGCTGATCTCCTTGTCCTTCTCCAGCTTCTTGAGCCCGTCCACCGCGTGTCGTCGGGTGTTCCGGACGGCGATGCGCCCCTCCTCGGCCTTGTGGCGGGTCAGCTTGATGTACTCGCGGCGGCGCTCCTCAGTGAGCTGCGGCATGACGAGCCGGATCAGATGACCGTCGTTGGCCGGGTTGACCCCGAGGTCGGAGTCCCGGATCGCCTTCTCGATCCCCTTCATGGCGCCCCGGTCGAACGGGGTGATCAGCACGGTCCGCGCCTCGGGCACCTGGAAGGTGGCGAGTTGCTGCAGCGGGGTGGGCGCGCCGTAGTAGTCGACCATGATCTTGCTGAACATCGCGGGGTGCGCCCGGCCGGTGCGGATCGTGGCGAACTCCTCGCGCGTGTGGTCCACGGCCCCCTTCATCTTCTGCTCGGTGCTCTTCAGGATGTCGGCGATCACTGCGTTTCCCTTCTGATGTGGTCGTCCGGCCGTCAGGCGTGGACGATGGTCCCGATCTTCTCACCCTCGACAACCCTGACGATATTGCCTCGGACGCCAAGGTCGAAGAAGACCATGGGCAGGTGGTTGTCGCGGGCCAGGCTGATGGCAGTGGAGTCGGCCACCTTGAGGTTGTTGGCCAGGAACTCGTCGTAGGACAGCGCGTCGTACCGGCGGGCGTCCGGGTTGGTGCGGGGGTCTGCATCGTAGACACCGTCGGTGCCCTGCTTGGCCATCAGGAGGACCTCCGCTCCGATCTCGAGGGCGCGCTGGGCGGCCACCGTGTCGGTGGAGAAGAACGGCATGCCCGAGCCGGCTCCAAAGATCACGACGCGACCTTTCTCGAGGTGACGCACTGCGCGGAGCGGGATGTACGGCTCGGCCACCTGCCCCATCGTGATGGCGGTCTGGACGCGGGTGGGGACGCCAGCCTGCTCGAGGAAGTCCTGGAGCGCGAGGCAATTCATGACCGTCCCCAGCATGCCCATGTAGTCCGCACGCCGCCTCTCCATGCCGCGCTGCTGCAGCTCGGCGCCGCGGAAGAAGTTGCCGCCCCCGGTGACAATGGCCACCTGGGTGCCGCCCGCCACCACCTCGGCGATCTCGTCGGCGATCCGGGCGATGACGTCGGGATCGACGCCCACGCGTCCGCCCCCGAAGGCCTCGCCGGAGAGCTTGAGCAGGACGCGCCGGTACTGGGGGGCCATTCGGTTCTCCTCGGGACGTGGAACGTGGCATGCGCCGCGGGGTTCCCCCCACGGCGCATGCCACTCTAGTGAATCGGTGGTGACTCCCGCGCTCAGCCGCCCGTGGCGAAACGGATGAACCGCTTCACCGTGACGCCGTTCTCCTTGAGGAGCTGACCGACCGTCTTCTTGTCCTCGGAGACGGATGCCTGCTCGACGAGGCAGACCTCCTTGAAGAAGCCGTTGAGGCGGCCCTCGATGATGCGGGGGATGATCGCCTCCGGCTTGCCCTCCTCCTTGGCGGTGAGCTCGGCCACGTGCCGCTCCTTCGCGAGGACGTCAGCGGGGACCTCGTCGCGCGTGACCCACTGCGGCATCATCGCGGCGATCTGCATGGCGATTCCACGCACGAACGTCGGCTCGCCGCCGGAGTACTCGATCATGACGCCGACCTGCGGGGGCAGGTCCTGTGAGCGGCGGTGGAGGTAGATGGAGACCGGCTCGGCGAAGTGCGCCACCTGGGCGAGTTCCAGCTTCTCCCCGATCCTGGCCGAGAGGTCCGCGACGGCGTCCGCCACGGTCAGACCGGACGACAGCGCGACAGCCCGGGCGGCGTCCAGGTCTGCGGCGCCGGCGGCGTCGACCGCCTCGACGATCTCCTGGGCCAACGCCATGAACTCCGCGTTCTTGGCGACGAAGTCGGTCTCGGCGGCAAGCTGGATGACGGTGGTGCCGGCACCCGCGACGAGACCGTTGCGGGCCTCGCGGTCGGCGCGCTTGCTCACCCTGGCGGCGCCCGACACCCTGAGCAGTTCGGTGGCGGCCTCGAAGTCGCCGTCGGCCTCGGTGAGGGCCTTCTTGGCGTCCATCATCCCGGCGCCGGTGGCGTCGCGGAGCTTCTTCACATCTGCGGCAGTAATGCCCATGTCCTGGTGTCTTCCTTTTCTGACGTGATGGTGAGGGTCACTCAGCGTCCGCGGCCGCGGGCGCCTCGTCGGTGGACTCCTCGACGGCGGGCGCCTCGTCGGCGGACTCCTCGACGGCCGGGACCGCTTCCGCAACGGCCGGGGCCGCCTTCTCGGTCGCGCCCAGGAGTTCGCGCTCCCACTCGGGCATCGGCTCGGGAGCCTCACCCGAGGTGACGCCCTGCGAGCGGGCCAGGAGGCCCTCGGCGACGGCGTCCGCGACGATGCGCGTGAGCAGCCCGACGGAGCGGATCGCGTCGTCGTTGCCGGGGATCGCGAAGTCGACCTCGTCAGGGTCGCAGTTGGTGTCCAGGATCCCGACGACCGGGATACGGAGCTTGCGGGCCTCGTCGATGGCGAGGTGCTCCTTCTTCGTGTCGACGACCCAGATCGCCTGCGGAAGCCTGTGCATGTCGCGGATGCCGCCGAGGGTCTTGGCGAGCTTGTCCTTCTTGCGCTCCTGCTGCAGAAGTTCCTTCTTCGTGAGCCCGGAGGCGGCGACGTTGGTGAAGTCGATGGCCTCGAGTTCCT
>CAZZGU010000152.1:0-5326 GCA_964653755.1 uncultured Nigerium sp.
GCTCGTCGACTGCCTGGGCACCTGGCTCGCGCGCGTCATGGACGAGTCCGGCTCGTGGGAGGACGCCCCCGGCGCGGCGGAGGGCCTGGCCGGTCGCGTCGAGGGGCTGCTCGACGCGTTGGCGACCACGCGGCGGCGGGTGGTGCTGGTGACGAACGAGGTGGGCCTGGGCGTGGTGCCCGAGACACCCTCCGGTCGGCTGTTCCGCGACGAACTGGGCCGCCTCAACGCCCGGGCCGCCGCCCTGTGCGACGACGCGTGGCTGTGTGTGGTCGGCCTGCCGGTGCGGCTGAAGGGGTGAGCGTGCGGCGTCCCGCGGCGGGGTGGGGTCTCGCGGCGGCGTGGGGGATGTTCACGGTGCTCCCGGCTCCGGTGCTGGCGTCGGTCGACCGCGACACCGCGCGGCGGGCGATGCTTGCGCTCCCGTGGGTCGGGCTCGGGCTCGGCGCGCTGGCGGGGGCGGCGTCCGGGGCGGTGCTGCTGCTGGGGGGCGGCGGCACGCTCGCCGCGGTCGCGGGCGTCGCGGTCCTGGCGGCGACGACGGGTGCGCTGCACCTGGACGGCCTGGCCGACACCGCGGACGGCCTCGGCTCACGCCGCGCGGCCCCGGAGGCGCTGGAGATCATGAAGCGGTCCGACATCGGGCCGATGGGTGTGGTGTCCCTGGTGCTGGTGCTGGCCAGCCAGGTCGCGGCGCTGGCGTCCGTGCCGGAGGCGGCGCTGCCGTGGGTCGTGGCGGCGACGGCGATGGTCGGCCGGATACCGGCGTTGGGTGCGACGCGCGCCGGGGTTCCGCCCGCGCGGCCGGGAGGGTTCGGGGCTCTGTTCGCGGGCGTGACGTCGCGGCGCGGGCTCGGGGTCGACGCGGCGGCCGTTCTGACCGTGGCGACGGCCCTGGGATGGGCGGCCGGCGGGGTGACCGGGGCAGCCACCTTGGCCGCGGCGGCTGGGGTGGCGTGGGGTATCGCGTTCGTGTGGCAGCGCACGCTCGAGCGCCGACTGGGCGGCATCACCGGGGACACGCTGGGATCCCTGATCGAGGTGACGCAGGCCGCCTTCGCGGTCTCCTGCGCGCTCCTGCCCTTCTAACCCCGCCGAGGGCCCGCCTTACGTCCGCCGAGGGCCTGCCTTCCGTCCGCCGAGGGCCCGCCTTACGGACGCCGAGGGCCCGCCTTACGGACGCCGAGGGCTCGCCTTCCGTCCGCCGAGGTCTTGGGCCCCGGCCGGGGGTGAGATCAGCCTCGCGTGACAGCGATCTTCTTGGGTTCGGGGGCGATCTCCTGGGCGATGGGGACGCGGATCTCCAGAACCCCGTCAACGTAGGTGGCCTGCACGTCCGCCTCCGTTGCGCCAGCCGGCAGGGGGACCGTCCGGCTGAACGAGCCGTCCCGGAACTCGGAGCGGTAGGAATCCTTCTCCTTGTGCTCGGACTTCTCCTCCCGCTCGGCCGTGATCGTCAGGCGGCCGTCACCGATCGAAATGTCGACGTCCTTGTCAGGGTCGATGCCCGGCAGATCGGCACGGACGACGAGCGTCTTGTCGTCGACGAATTCCTCCACACGCAACCAGGACTTCTCGGTGTCGCCCTCGAACAGCTTCTCGACCATGTCCTGCAGGTCGAGCCAATTGGGCCTCGAACGACGCATGAGCGCCATTGCCAACTCCTTCCACGCGGACTGCTGTCCATTCAGCGTGCTCCGGCCGGTGGAGGCGGTCAAGAGCTTGCGCGGACGGAAGGCGGGCCCTCGGCGGACGGAAGGCGGGCCCTCGGCGGACGGAAGGCAGGCCCTCGGCGGACGGAAGGCAGGCCCTCGGCGCTACTCGACGACCTTGCTGAGCGCGAGCTCCACGATGTCCTCGGCGCCGGCGGCCTTGAGCTTCGGGATGAGGTAGCGCACCTCGCGCTCGTCGACGATGGTGTTCACCGCGAACCAGCCGGGCTCCTTCAGCGTCGAGACCGTCGGGCTCTTGAGCGAGGGCAGGATGTCCTCGACCGCGGCGAGGTTCGACTCGTGCACGTTCAGCATGAGTCCCGACTTCCCCTGGGCCAGCAGCGCGGCGCGCAGCAGCATCGAGAGGTCCTCGATCTTGGCACGCTTCCAGGGGTCCTCGAGGGCGGCGGGGTTGGCGATGAGGCGGGTGGTGCTGCGGAGGATCTCGTGGACGATCCGCAGGTTGTTGGCGCGCAGCGAACTGCCCGTCTCGGTGAGCTCGACGATCGCGTCGGCCAGCTGCGGCGGCTTCACCTCGGTGGCCCCCCACGAGTACTCCACATCGGCCTCGATGCCGTTCTCGGCCAGGAACTGCTCGGTGAGCTCGACCGCCTCGGTCGCGATCCGCTTGCCGGCGAGGTCCGCCACGGTGTGGATCGGGGAGTCCTCCGGCACGGCGACGACCCAGCGCACCGGCCTCCGCAGCTGCTTGCTGTACTCGAGCTCGGCGACCTCGACGACGTCGCGGCCGAGGATCCAGTCATAGCCGGTGATTGCGAGGTCGAGCAGCCCCTTCTCGACGTAGCGGGACGCCTCCTGGGGCCGGATGAGCATGCAGCGGATCTCGTCGTCGTCGATGGTCGGGAAGTAGCCGCGGCTGCTGATCGACACGTTGAAGCCGGCCTTGGCGAAGAGGTCCACGGTGGCGTTCTGGAGGCTGCCCTTGGGCAGGCCGAGGTTGAGGGTGTTCACTTCGCGCCCCCGTACATCTCCTCGGGGGTCATGAGGCGTTCGGCGTTGACGTCGAGGTCACCCTCGGCGTTCACCGTGCGGAAGAAGCAGCTCTTGTAGCCCTCGTGGCAGGCGGGACCGGACTGCAGCGCCCGGACCACCACGGCGTCGAGGTCGCAGTCGACGCGCAGCTCGACGAGCTGCTGCATGTTGCCCGAGGACTCGCCCTTCTTCCACAGCTTCTGCCGGGATCGCGAGAAGTAGTGCACCTTGCCGGTCTCGAGGGTGAGGCGGAAGGCCTCCTCGTTCATGTACGCGACCATGAGCACCTCGCCGGTCTCGGCGTCGACGGTCACGGCGGTGATGAGACCGTTCCCCTTCTCGAAATCGGGCGTGAACTGCGCTTGCACGATGGGCCTTTCGGGCGGTGGGAGGTTGAGGGCCCGGCTCGGGCCCGTTGCATGGTACCGGACCGCCGCGCCGCCCCCTTGACCCTCCCGCGCCACGTCCCGGGGAGGGGGTCACCGGGGCACGTTGCCGAGCATCTGACGCGCTGTCGCCGAAAAGGGGCCGAAACGCTTCCTCCGACGAACAGCGCGTCACTTTCGCGGCAGACACCACCCCTCCACGCGACGGCCGACGAGCGATAGCGTGGGCCCACACCGATGAAGGGGTCCCCCGATGCTCCCGCAGGACGAATCCGCCCGCCTCGCCGCCCACGCCACCTCCCTCGCCCTGCTCGTGCCCCGCGCGGTGCACCCGCTCGGCGGCTTCGGCTGGCTGGACCCCGCCAACAACGTCGTCACCGGACGCCCCGTCGAGACCTGGATCACCTGCCGCATGACCCACGTGGCCGCCCTCGAGGTGATGCGCAACCCTGCCCAGGCGGACGCCTTGCGCCCGATGCTCGACGTGGGCCACGACGCCCTGACGGGCCTTCTCAAGGACCACGACAACCGCGGCTGGTTCCCGGCAGTCGGCGGGGACTCCCCCCAGCCCACCGACAAGGTCGCCTACGCGCACGCCTTCGTCGTGCTCGCCGCGGCCAGCCTCACCGCCGCCGGCCATCCGGGTGGGCGAGCCCTGCTGGACGAGGCGCTCGCGGTCTTCGACCGCTACTTCTGGGATGCCGAGGCCGGCATGGCCCGCGAACAGTACGACGCCGCCTGGACGCACTGCGAGGACTACCGCGGCATCAACGCCAACATGCACACCGTCGAGGCGATGCTGGCGGTCTCGGAGGTGCTCGGTGACGACGCCTACCTGCAGCGCGCTCTCGGCATCCTGAAGCGGGCCCTCGACGGCTTCGCCCGCACCTTCGAGTGGCGCCTGCCCGAGCACTTCGACGCCGACTGGCAGGTATTGGGCGAGTACAACGCCGACAAGCCCGCCGACCAGTTCCGCCCCTACGGCGTCACGATCGGGCACGTCCTGGAGTGGTCCCGGCTCGCCCTGAACGCGCGCGCCGGCCTCGGCGAGCGCGCCGAGGCCCCCGAGTACGCCTGGCTCACCGAGTGCGCGCGGGCCCTGTTCGCCGCCGGCACCGACCGCGGTTGGGCCGTCGACGGACGCGAGGGTTTCGTCTACACCACCGACTTCTCCGACAACCCGATCGTGCGCGAACGCCTGCACTGGGTGGTCTGTGAGGGCATCGGCGCCGCCTGGGCCTGCTACGACGCCTTCGGCGACCCGGAGTACCACGCCTGGCACGCCGAACTCTGGGACCATGCCCGCCGCCTGTTCCTGGACGAGACCCACGGCGGCTGGATCCACGAACTGACCCCAGACAACACCCCCGGCGACTCGATCTGGTGGGGCAAGCCCGACCTCTACCACGCCTACCAGTGCGCGATCATCACCGAACTGCCCGGGATGGTCTCGTTCGCCGGCGCGCTGGCCCGGAACGCGGGCTGACGCGCGACCCCGGCAACCTCACACTGCCGGGGAATGAAACGGCGGCCCGCGAGGTTGGACAGAGAGCTACACAAACTCTCTACACGCACTCCCGCGCCCGCGCGGGCTCACAAGGAGGCATTCCGTGGCCACCCGGTCCCGAACGTCAACAGTCATCTTCGCCCTCGTGGTGCTCCTCGGCGCCGGCATCGCATGGGCCGGCTCCTACAACGGCCTGACGGTGGGCGGGATCCCCCTGTTCGCGCTCGGCATCGCGCTCGCCTTCGTCGTCCAGTGGATCGCGTTCATCCCGGCCTGGCTCAAGCAGACCGAGCACTTCTACGACCTCACCGGCAGCATCACCTACAACACGGTCATCGTGCTGGCCGTACTCCTGTCCGGCGCGAACGACGCCCGGTCGCTGCTGCTGGGGGCGCTCGTCGTGGTGTGGGCCCTGCGGCTGGGCACCTTCCTGTTCCGCCGCGTGCGCCGCTCCGGTCGCGACGACCGCTTCGACGAGATCAAGCCGAACTTCCCCCGCTTCCTCAACGTCTGGACCATCCAGGGCCTGTGGGTCTCTCTGACGCTTGCCGCGGCGCTCGCCGCCATCACGTCGGCCTCCCCGCGTCCCCTGGACGCCTGGGCGATCGTCGGCCTCATCGTGTGGCTCGTCGGTTTCGGCATCGAGGTCATCGCGGACCGCCAGAAGAGCGCCTTCCGCGCCGACCCCGCCAACCGCGGCTCCTTCATCCGCAGCGGCCTGTGGGCGT
>CAZZGU010000152.1:5336-6008 GCA_964653755.1 uncultured Nigerium sp.
GTGGTCCCGCCCCCCGAACTACTTCGGCGAGATCCTCCTGTGGTTCGGCGTCGCCCTCATCGCCTTCCCCGTGCTGCAGGGCTGGCAGTACCTGACACTCATCTCGCCGGTGTTCGTGTTCCTGCTGATCACCCGCGTGAGCGGCGTCCCGCTGCTCGAGAAGAAGGCCGACGCCAACTGGGGCGGGCAGGCCGACTACGAGGAGTACAAGGCCCGCACCCCGGTCCTCGTCCCGCGCCCGCCGCGGGGCTGACCCGCGCGCGAACACCGCCGGTACTTCTCCCCAGGGCGCGGAAACACCGCCGGTACTTTCCCCCGCGCGCGAAACACCGCCGGTACTGCCATCGACCTCCGGTATACCGGCGGTCGTTGCCAGTACCGGCGGTGTTTCCACGGGCCTCCCACGCTGGGCGAGCCGAGCTCGTGGCGGCGCGGGCGGGCGCCTGAGCGGCACCCCCGACAGGCCCCGTCAGCCCTCTGCGAGCCAGGCGTCGATCGCGGCCAGGAGTGCGGCCTTGCGGTCGGCGTCCGCGAAGGAGCCGAGCACGGCGTTGCGGGCCAGCAGCGCAACGCCGTGTTCGTCGAGCCCGAACGCGTCCCGGACTGCGACGTAGTTGGCCAGCAGGTAGCCGCCGAAGTAGGCCGGGTCGTCGGAGTTGATCGTCACCATGA
>CAZZGU010000153.1:0-404 GCA_964653755.1 uncultured Nigerium sp.
CAGACGGGGATACATAAATGGAAACCAGCGCACGGATGCTGCCTTTGTTGCGGCAGCGAGGGATCGACGGAGACGTGGTGTGCCTCTACGCCCGCCACGGACACGAGGAAGCTCTCAGGCGGGAGGGTTTCCGGGTGGTCGTCCTCGAGGAGTCGTCATTGGTAGGGAAGGCGCAGCAGATCAGGCGCATTATTCGCTCGACAGAGCCGGACGTCGTCCACGCCTCCCTCATCGATGCTTGCTTCGCCACCCGCCTCGCCATGTTGAGCCTCAGCACCCCGCAGCTCAACAGCTTGGTGAACACCACCTACGACCCGGTGCGAATTGCAGATCTGGGCATCGCACCGTGGAAGATGATGGCACTTCGAGCAATGGACGCGCTGAGTGCACGATGGGTCACTGGT
>CAZZGU010000153.1:414-6005 GCA_964653755.1 uncultured Nigerium sp.
GGTGGGTTCCACGCACTGACGGATGCCGTGAAGACGGAGGCCACGGACGTCCTGCACATCCCGGCCGAACGAGTGTGGACGGTGCCGCGCGGTCGGGATTCAGCTCAGCTGGGAGAGCGAAGGCCCGAGCGACGAGCCCGAGTCCGCGCGTCCTTGGGGGTTGGGCCGGGCGAAGTGATGGCACTCAACGTCGGAAGACAGGACCCTCAGAAGGGGAAGACGCTTCTCGTCGAGGCGTTCGGTCTCGCCGCCGCACAGTTCCCGCGGGCCCGATTGTTCATCGCCGGCCGTGAAGGCAAGGACACCGCGGCTCTCCGAGCCGCTATCGAGACGTCCCCCGTGCGCGAGCGCATCCAGGTTCTCGGCCATCGTTCGGACGTCCCCGACCTCTTGGCAGCGGCGGACCTGTTCGTGTTTCCGTCCTTCTACGAGGGTTTGGGGGGCGCCCTGGTTGAGGCCATGGCGATGGGCTGCCCCATCATCGGCGCCGATGCGCCGGCGGTCGCCGAGGTTCTGGGCCACGGAGCCTACGGACGGGTCGTGCGGCGTGGCGACGTGCAAGGGTTGGCCGACGCCATGCGAGAACTCCTCGAGTCATCCGAGGCCAGAGACGCTCTCGCCCGCAGCGGACGCGCGAGGTTCGAGCAGGCGTTCGAACTCGGCGCAGTCATCGACAACATGGCTGACCTCTACAGCAGGCTCGTTGCGGCTCCCCGCCGCCCGCTGGCCAACCGGCTCATCGGGCGCGTGGGCGGGGTGCGGGCAACACTGACAAACCGCCTGGTCCTGATGGAGTCGGCGCCGGGCAACAACGCTGCGCAGGGAAGGTTGCCGGACGAAGGGTTCTCGGTCGAAGCGATCAATTCGCTCTCGGACTACGAGCAACTCATGGGTCGAAGCGGGGGCACGTCGAACAGGTTCGCGAACCAGAGGTTCGCCAAGGGCGCGACCTTTCTGGCGCTGGTCAGCGGATTCAGGATCGTCTCGTGGCTCTGGGTGTCGGCAACCGGGGGATCGTTCCTGTTCCTGGAGATCGGGCGGACGTGCCGCTTGGCGCGTGACGAGCGAATCATTTTCGACGTGGAGACCCCCCTAGGCGACCGAGGCAAGGGGTACGCGGAACGCTTGATCCGCGCAGCCCAGCTCATGTTCGTGGAGGATCACCTCATTTGCTACGTGGTGTCATCAAACGCGTCGAGCCTTCGCGTGTTCGAGAAGTGCTCGTTCCGGCGTTCGGGGGAGGCGCGCTGGTATTCGCCCAACCCCTTGGCATTGGTGAGGAGCACACGGCATGGCTGATGCGCCCGGGGGATACCGGGTAATCGGCTTCGATCACCGTCGCTTTGCTCTGCTGGAGGAAGCGTGGCGAGCGTTGGAGAAGGGCCGGGACATGTCAGCGTTCCAGTCCTTCGAGTGGATGCTGTTAGCCAATGAGCACGCCGCGGCGGAACGAGCTGCTCGGCTCGTGGTGAGGACCCGGTACTACCTGGTGGAGCGAGCGGGAATACCCGTGTTGATCGCGCCCTTGCGTGTCCATCTCACCCCCCTCTCACCG
Organism: uncultured Nigerium sp.; assembly: GCA_964653755.1. Taxonomy (GTDB): domain Bacteria; phylum Actinomycetota; class Actinomycetes; order Propionibacteriales; family Propionibacteriaceae; genus Propioniciclava. The sequence continues at coordinate 1,970 of CAZZGU010000153.1, forward strand.
GGGCACCGCCGCGGAGTCCACCTCGTCGGACGCAACGGGCCTGCTGACTACCTGAATCTTGTCTACTCGGAGTTCGACGCTCATGCTGCTGGGGAAGCGTTGTCCGCGGCGGTGAAGGACTTTGGAGTCTCGGCGGTTCGGTGGGAGCGGATGCTGGTCGGGACTGAGGCGCAACAGTGGGCCAGCGGTTTGGCCGGCGCGGAAGCCAGCGTCAGCGAAGCGGTTCACTTGGTACTGCCTGCCAGCCCGGCGGAGTACTCGGCGCTGCTCTCCAAGAGCACGCGCCAGAACATCCGCACCGCGTGGAACCGGGCGCGTTCCGACGGGGTCCATCTAGACGTGTCGATCTCGTCCGAGCTAGGCGCTGCGGAGGCGGACGCGTTGGCTGGTTTGAAGCGTCGTCGCGAGGCCAGTCGCCAACCACGCAAAGCCTCCGCAGTTGATCGGCTGGCCGCCGTCTTCCGGCGCGCCTACTTCGCAAGCCTGTTCGCTCCCTACGACGAGGCCTGTCAGGGGATGACGCGGACGGCGCAACCTTGGGTCCTTCGAGTCGTTGCGGACGGCGTGGTGTGCGCGTTTGCGTTTGGTCTGGGGGATCTGCTCGGGGGGCGGCGGACCCTGCGGCTCCTGCAGGTGGGGATCGATGAGAACTTCGCCCGCTACTCGCCTGGGCTGATAGGGCTGCACCGATTCATCCTCGAGGAATTGGAGCAGGGTCGGCCGCATTGGGACCTCATCGACTTCACCCGCGGTGAGGAACGGTACAAGTTTCAGCTTGGGGGGGTCACGCACCCCTACGTTGACGTGTCCCTGGGTGGTAGTGCTTGGTTCAGCCAGCGAGCGTCCGCGGGAGGGTCGACCGTACGTTGATGAAGCGGGTTGCCCGGGTGAACCCAAAGGATTCGGCGTCACACGAAGCGCCGGGTATTCTGAGCCCCGAGCACCCGATGGTGGCGCTCGATCCTGCCTCCTGCCCGATGGGGACCACTCCAGATCATGACCCTCCGTGATTACCTCCGCGTCTTCCGCCGCCGCTGGCTGATCATCCTCGCCTCTGTGCTGGTGGCGGGCGGGGTGACCTGGCTGGTCACCCCTGAGTATGACGACACGCGCCGCCCGACCGGCTACACCGCCACCGCGGTGCTTCTCGTCGAGAGCGCGCCGGCGGCCGAGCCGCCGCGCGGCTCCACCGTCCGGCCGGTCCAGCAGGGCGCGAACCTGAGCAGGGTCGCCCTCTTCGTGACGGCGGGGGACATCCCGGCGAACGTGGCCGACGCCCTCGCCTACACCGGGAACCCGGCGGTGCTGGCGTCCAGCATTGAGGTGACTCCCGACTCGTCGGCCGGGTCGCTGACGATCAGCGCGACCTCGAGCGACCCCGAACGGGCCGCCGCGATCGCCAACGGTTTCGCCGACGAGACCGTCAGCTACTACGAGGGTGGGCGCGACGGCGCGGTCGTCACCATCCTGCAGAGGGCCACGCCGATCGCCCAGACCACGTCGGGCGGCTTCGTCGTGCCTCCCGGCAAGCTGCCCCGCGCCCTCATCGCCGGAGCCCTCGGACTGCTGTTCGGCGCCGCGCTCGCCCTGATCATGGACCATCTGGATTCGCGGCTGCGCAGCCGCGACCAGGTCGGCGAGGGCCTTCACATGCCCGTGGTCGCCGAGGTGCCCAAGCTCAGCCGCCTGAAAAAGGAGGACGGCCTACGCGTGGTCGCCGAACCGCTCGACCCCTTCGCGGACGCCTACCGCTCGGCCCGCAGCGCGATCACGCACCTGCCCAGCCTGGGCGTCGAGGGCGCCGCGGGGGTGCGCGACGGACACCCGTCGTGGGGTGGCGCCAACGTCGTGCTCGTCACCTCCGGCTTCGCCGGAGAGGGCAAGACAACCAGCGTGGCCAACCTCGCGGCCAGCTTCGCGGAGACCGGCAAGTCCGTGCTCGTCGTCGACGGCGACCTGCGGAAGCCCGACACCCACGAGATGCTCGACGTGCCGCCCGGTGCGGGCGTCTCCGACTACCTCGCCGATCCCGAGGGCATGCCTCTGGTCTCCCTGATGCGGCCGACTTCGGTGCCCGGCGTGCGCATGATCACGGCCGGCGGCCGTCTGGACGCTCCCACCGCCCTGGTAAGCCGCATGGGGCCACTCCTGGACGCGGTGCGGAGCGAGGCCGACGTCGTCATCGTCGACTCCTCGCCCATGCTCGCCGCCAGCGACGTATACGATCTGCTGCCGCTCGTCGACACGGTGCTCGTCGTCGTGCGCAGCGGACGCCTTACCGAGGCGGCCGGCACCCGCATGGCCGAACTGCTGGGACGCTTCCAGGTGCCGGTCACAGGCGCCATGCTCATCTGCGCGCCCGCCGGGAGCGACGGGTACGGCAATGGCTACGGGTATGGGTACGGCTATGGCTACGGTGCCGGCAAACGCGGCAAGTCCACCTCCAAGGGCCGACGCAGCAAGACCGTCGATGCGGCGTCACGTGAGGGTGAGCAGCGTCCCTCCCGGGCGCGCTGAGGACCTCCTTGTTGACACGTCGCCCGCTCGACGGGATCGGGTTGAGCGCGGCCGGGCTGTTGCTCGTCGCCGCGTACGCCGGCCTGCTCGGGTGGGCCATGAGCACCCTGACCTACAGCGTGTGGGGCGGGCTCATCGTGGTGCCATGGGTCATCGCGTTCAACGTCCTGCTTATCTGGCGGGCGGCTCGGCACGAGGGCAGCACGTGGTTCGCGTGGGTCTTGTCTCTCGGCTACCTGGCGAAGCTGGTCGGGGTCGGCGCCCGCTACCTCGTCGCCTACGTGGTCTACAACGGGGGGGCGGACGCCGAGCGCTATAACCAGTACGCCGCAGCCAACTACCGGCTCTGGCGTGAAGGCGCTTTTGTGTGGGAATGGTCAGGAAAGCAGGGCACGCAGTACCTCGAGCTCATCACGACCGGCGTGTACACGGTGATTGGTCCCACTCCCTTCGGCGGCTTCGTCGTGTTCGGATCCATGGCCTTCTGGGGCACCTATCTGCTGTACCGCGCGTTCCGCATCGCGCTGCCGGACGCGGATCACCGGCGGTACGCGCTGCTCGTGTTCTTCCTGCCGTCGGTGCTCTACTGGCCCGCCAGCATCGGCAAGGAGTCCTGGCTGCTGCTCTTCCTCGGGGTCACGGCCCTCGGGGCGGCGCGCTACTTCACACGACAGCCGCGGTGGCTCTGGCTGCTCGTCGCGGGTGCCGTCGGACTAGCCATGATCCGCCCCCACGTGGCGGTCCTCGTCTTCGGTGCGCTCCTGCTGGCCCAGCTTTTCCGTCCCGCAGGGACACACACCCTCGGGGCGCTCTCCAAGGTGGCGGGCCTGCTCGTGATGGCGGGGGTGGCGGCGATCCTGGTCACGCAGTCGGCGGAGTTCCTCGGCATCGATGACCTCTCGACGCAGGCGATCGCAGACGAGATCGCCTGGGCCAGCGGCCAGACCCAGCAGGGAGGCTCAGCCTTCACGCCAGTTCCATTGACGGACCCACTGGGGGTGCCTGCGGCGATCATCACACTTCTTTTCAGGCCGTTCCCTTGGGAGGGGGGCAACTTCCAGATGGTGGCGCAGGGCCTGGAGGGATTGTTCCTGCTCGGCCTCACTGTGGCTGCGTTCCCCCGGTGGGCTCCCCTGTGGCGCAGACTCTCGCGTCAGCCCTATCTGGTGTTTTCCCTCACGTATGTGGTCGCCTTCATCGTCGCGTTCTCTCAGTTTGGCAACTTCGGGATCGTCTCGCGGCAGCGCGTGTTGATGCTCCCGTTTTTCCTTGTGTTCCTCGCCCTTCAGAACACCTCGTCCGCGCCACGTCGCGCGCTTCCCCACGCACCCAGAGAGGTGGCCCATGGAACCCCCAGCCGTGCGCATTAGCGGCCCTCGCGTTCGCCTGAAGCGTGGTCTGGCCCGATTGGTCGGGCGCCGAGGAGCATCGGGCGCCACGCTGCTGATCTACCACCGCATAGGTGGCGGTACCACCGACGAACTTGACCTGCCCACCGAGACCTTCGCCCGCCAGCTCG
>CAZZGU010000154.1:0-5959 GCA_964653755.1 uncultured Nigerium sp.
ACGGATGCTGACCGCGTTCGTCTCCCTCCAGGCGCTGGACCCTTCGGAGGACAGCCAGATCCCCGACCGGCTCCTCGCCCTGCCCGAGGTGATCTCCTGCTACTCGGTGGCGGGGGAGGCCAGTCACGTGCTGCTGGTCCAGGTCACATCGCCGCTGGCCCTCGAGGGGCTGCTCAGCAGCATCCGACAGCTTGCCCGGGTGGCAACCCAGACGGCTCTGGTGCTCTCGGTGCCCTTCCAGGATCGCCCGCTGGTCTGAGCTCAGGCGTCCGCCAGGCGCCTCAGCAGGAGGGCCTCGGCCAGGGCCGCCCGCTCGAAGTCAGCCAGGTCGAGTGACTCATCGATGCCGTGCATGCGGGAGTCCGGGTCGGCGACCCCCGTCACGAGGATCGTCGCGTCCGGGAACGCCCGCTGGAAGTCGGCCACCATGGGGATCGAGCCGCCCTGACCCATGAAGACCGGGTCAGTGCCCCAGCTCTCCGCCAGGGCTCCGAAGGCGGCCTCGGCGTGGGGTCCCTCGAACGCTACGACGCTTCCGGCGGCGGCCGTCTCCTCCCCGAAGGACACGCGTGCACCCCAGGGTGCGTGCGCTCGGAGGTGCTCCTTGAGCGCCGCCAGGGCCGCCGCGGGATCCTGATTGGGTGCGATGCGCATGCTCACCTTCGCGCGGGCGGACGGTGCCAGTGTGTTGGAGGCGTGCGCGACGCGGGTGGCGTCCAGCGCAACGACAGTCACGGACGGCCGCGCCCAGAGCCGTTCGGCGACCGACCCGCTCCCCGTCAAGGCCACCCCGTCGAGGAGCCCGGACTCGGCCCGCAGCCGGTCCTCCGGGTAGTCGAGCGCGTCGGTGGCGCCGGTGGCCAAACCCTGCACGGCGACGTCGCCGCGGTCGTCGTGAAGGCTCCCGAGCATCCGGCACAAGGCGGTCAGGGCGTCCGGGACGACGCCCCCGAAAACGCCCGAGTGCAGGGCGTGCTCGAGCGTCGCGACCTCCACGACCACATCGACCAGTCCGCGCAGGGTCGTCGTGAAGGCCGGACGGCCGACCGCCCAGTTGCCGGAGTCGCAGATGACGAACACGTCGCTGGCCAGCAGGTCGCGGTGCCGGGCCAGGAGCGCGGCCAGCGACGGCGAGCCGATCTCCTCCTCGCCTTCCACGAAGAGGGTGACGCCCACGGGCGGCGGGGTGCCGAGCGCGCGCAGGGCTGCGAGGTGAACCGCGACGCCCGCCTTGTCGTCAACGACACCGCGGGCGTAGAGCCGTCCACCGCGGCGCTCGACTGCGAAGGGCGGCGACGTCCAGAGGGTCTCGTCGCCGGCGGGCTGCACGTCATGGTGGGCGTAGAGGCAGACGGTCGGGGCGCCCGCTGGGGCCGGGAATCGAGCGATGACGGCGGGAGCGCCCCCGGCCTCGACGACCCGGACGTCCGGGAACCCGAGGTCGGTGGCGAGCGACGCCACGGCTCGGGCGGTGGCAAGCACGTCCGCGTCATGGGCGCGCTCGGCGCTGATGGACGGGATGGCGACGAGGTTGGCGAGGTCGGCGAGCGCGGCGGGGATCTGGGCGGACACGGCGGAGCGGAGGTCGGTCATGGAGCCGACCCTACCGACCAGTAGTCTTGACAACGTGATGCACGAGGGTGGGGTGGGGATCAAGCCACCCTGGTTCCTGCTCGTCCCCTTCGCGCTGGGTGGCGGACTGTTGCTCGCATCCGCGTACGCGCCGATCGGCTGGTGGCCAGCTGCCTTCGTCGCGGTCGCCGTCCTCGGCTGGACGATCGCGCACGCCCGGGGCCTGAGCTCGGCCGTCGGGCTCGGGCTCGTGTTCGGCGTCGGGTTCCTGGCCACCTCGCTGGCCTGGCAGACGATGATCGCGGCCCTCTCCTACACGGCCCTCGTGGGCTTCCTGGTCGCGCTCCAGGGGGTCCTGGCCGCGGGCCTGTACACGGTCCGTGACTGGCGGTTGGCGCCGCTTCTGTCAGCGGGACTGTGGACCTTGTCCGAGTACGTGCTGGCGCGCTGGCCCTTCGACGGATTCGCCTGGCTGCGCCTGGGATACTCCCAGGTCGACTCGCCGCTGGGCGGTTTCTACCCCTTCACCGGCGCCGCATCGGTGACGTTCCTTGTCGCCCTCGTCGGCCACCTGCTGGCAGCCGTTGCGCTCCGGCCCCGGGCCGGGACCATCGCGGTCGCGGGCGTGGTCACCGCAGCCCTCCTTGCGGCCGGCGCCCTCGGCGTCCGGTGGGACCCGGCGCCGGTCGACCGGGGGAGGGTGGACGTCGGATGGGTCCAGGGTGGCGCTCCCGGGGGCGGCGTCTACGGGCTGGGCGAGCCCCGCACGATCGTCCGCAACCACGCGCGGGAGACCGAGGCGCTCGTCGGCCGCATCGCCGCGGGGGACTGGCCGCAGCCCGACTTCCTCGTCTGGCCGGAGAACTCGACCGACCTCGACCCGTTCCTCGATGCGACGACCAACGCCGCGGTCACGGGCAGTGTGCGGCGCGCGGGCGTCCCCATCCTGGTCGGCGCGGTCACGCAGGGCCCCGGTCCGGGCGAGCGGCAGACGACCGCCCTGTGGTGGACCGCGGACGGGGTGACCGCCCGGTACGACAAGCGCAACCTGGTGCCTTTCGGCGAGTGGATCCCGTTCCGGGACGTCCTGCTCCCGCTGGTGCCGTTGCTGGCCTACGTCGGGGACCAGTCCGTGCCCGGTACGACGCCCGGGGCCCTGCCCGTCGTCCTGCCCGACGGCCGCGAGGCCGTCGTCGGGGTCGCGATCTGCTACGAGGTCATCTATCCCCGGACCCTCTACGAGGCCGCGGACGCCGGCGCCCAGGTCATGTTCGTGCAGAGCAGCAACGCGATGTACCAGGGCAGCAACCAGATCGAGCAGCAGTTCGCCATCACGCGGGTCCGGGCGGCGGAGATGCGACGCGAGATCCTGGTGGTGACCACGTCCGGGGTCAGCGGGCGCATCGACGCCCACGGCGGGGTTGCGTTCAAGGCCCCGCAGCCCGGAGCGGCCTCCGGCGTCGAGACGATGACGCTCAGCGAGCAGCGCACTCCCGTGATGGCCGGCGGCTGGCTGGCCGAGGACCTCCTGGCGATCGGCGCGCTGCTGTGGCTCGCCTTGGGGCTCGCGGCGCACGGCACCGGGCGGATGGGGGAGAATGGACCACGGACTGCGCTGCCTCGCGCAGTCGTCCTGAAGGAGAACTGACGACATGGCTGCAGACGCACCGCTCGACCGGGTGCTGGTGATCATCCCCACCTACAACGAGATCGCCAACATCGACATGATCACCCGGCGCCTGCGGGCTTCGGTGCCGACGGCCGACCTTCTCATCGCCGACGACAACTCCCCGGACGGCACCGGGCAGCGCGCTGACGAGCTCGCTGCTGCCGACGACCACATCCACGTCCTGCACCGCACCGGCAAGGAGGGGCTCGGCGCCGCCTATGTCGCGGGCTTCCGCTGGGGCCTCGAACGCGACTACGACGTGCTCGTCGAGCACGATGCGGACGGCTCCCACCAACCCGAGGAGCTTCCGAAGCTGCTGGCCGCCCTCGAGAACGCGGACATGGTCAAGGGGTCGCGGTGGATCAAGGGCGGCTCGGTGGTGAACTGGCCCAAGTCGCGCGAGTTGCTGTCGCGCGGCGGCAGCCTGTGGACGCGGATGTGGCTCGGAATCGGCGTCAAGGACCCGACGGGTGGGCTGAACGCCTTCCGCGCGGCTGTGCTGCGCGACATCATCGATGAGCTGAGCACGGCCGGCTTCGGCTTCCAGGTCGACCTCACCTGGAAGGCCCTGCAGCACGGTTACCGGGTCGTCGAGGTGCCGATCGAGTTCATGGAGCGCGAGGCCGGCGACTCCAAGATGAGTTCCGACATCGTCGTGGAGGCCGCCCTGCAGACGGCCCGGTGGGGGATCACCCACCGCGCCGGGCAACTCCGGGGCCTGACCAAGGGCGTCCGGGAGCGCGCCATGACGGCCGGCGAGGCCGCGGGACGATTCGTGGGCGCCGTCGGCAAGGCTGCCGGTGACGCGGTGACGGACTTCCGGAAGCGTGGGAAGGACGCCTGATGCGACGTTCCACCCTCGTCCTGCTCGCGTTCGCCGCCCTCGTTGTCGCCGAGATCTGGCTGCTGGTCCTCGCAGGGAGCAGGTTCGGGGTCTTGCCGACGCTGCTGGTGCTGGTGGCGATCGCGGCGCTCGGGGGGTGGCTGCTCCGGCGCGAGGGGCCACGCGCGTGGGCTTCGCTGGCCGACGCCCAGGCTCACCCGGACGAGGTGGGGGCGCGTCTCACCGACGCGGCCTTGGTGCTCGTGGGCGGCGGCCTCCTGATGCTGCCCGGTTTCCTCACGGATGTGGTCGGGCTTCTGTGCCTGATCCCCGCCACGCGCGGGCTCGCGCGGCGCGGGGTCATGACGGTCCTGGGCTCTTTCACGCGCAAGTATCGGGACCAGGCCGACATCATCGACGCGAGGCTACGCCCCGACACGGTCGTGCCGGGGGAGACTGTGACAGAGACAGGCGACGGGGGTGCGGGGCGTCCGAAGCCGGATGCTCCGGATGTCATTCGGGGCGAAATCGCCCCCTGAGGCGAGTCGGCGCTCGCTACTGCTCGGTGCGAATCTCCTTGAGGCGCTCGGCCAGGATGGTCTCGAGTTCCTCGATCGAGCGACGCTCGCGCAGCATGTCCCAGTGGGTGCGGGGAGGCTTGCCCTCCTTCACCTCCGGCTCCACGCCGTCCGAGCGACGGGCCGGGGAACCGCACCGGGGGCACTCCCACTCGGTCGGGAGTTCTGCCTCCGCGGCGAACGTCAGCGTGAAGTGGTGCCCCTGAGGGCAGTCGAACGAGAGATCCTGGCGTGCGGCAAGCTCCACGCCGGCCGAGTCGGCGAGGCTCTTGCCGCCCAACCCGTGGCCCCTGAGTGCCTTGTCGGCCATATCATCCTCCTTCGTTCTCCCCCTCAACACCGAGGCGCCCGCCGTTGTTCCGGCGCGGGGTCACGCGATCGTCCGCTGCTCCTGGCGCACGGGAATCATGACGAGCAGCCCCGCGACGAGGACCACCACGATGCCGAGGATGCCCCAGTACTGGGTGTTGGCCTCACCGGTGACCGCGGCGCCGAGGCCGATCGAGAGCCCGAACATCGCGGGGGAGAGGAATGAGACGACCCGCCCCGTGGTCGCGTACAGGCCGAAAACCTCGCCGGAGCGACCCTCCGGGATGATGCGGGCCAGGAACGAGCGCGACGCCGACTGCGCGGGCCCGACGAAGGCGGTCATGGCGAGCCCCAGGGTCCAGAACACGATCGGCCCCCGGTCGTGCAGGAGGAAGATCCCGATGCCGAACGTGGTCAGGGCCCCGAGGGCGACCATGATGACGCGCTTGGGTCCGAGCCTGTCGTCCAGGACGCCGAAGGCCATCGTGGAGAGCCCGGCGACGATGTTGGCGACGGCGCCGAAGATGATCACGTCCCCACCGCTGAAACCGAAGGTGCCCGCCGCGATGACGGCCCCGAAGGCGAACACGCCGGCCAGTCCGTCGCGGAACAGCGCCGAGGCCAGCAGGAAGTAGATCGTGTGGGGGCTGGAGCGCCAGATCCGCTTGATCGAACGGCCGAGTTCGCGGTAGGAACCGAGGACGCCGACCCGGGGCGGCTTCGTGGCGCGCGGCTTGTCCCGCAGCGCCAGGAAGGTGGGGACGGTGAACGCGGCCGTCCACAGACCGCACACGATCATGGACGTCCGGACGTCCAGCGCATCCGCGCCCGTGACCCCGAACAGGCCGACCTCCGGCTGGATGAACAGGAAGAAGATCAACAGAAGCACCACGATGCCGCCGAGGTACCCCATACCCCAGCCGAAGCCCGACACGCGCCCGACGTTCTTCTCGGTGGCCACTTCGTCGAGCAGGGAGTAGTAGTTCACGCTCGCGACCTCGGAGACCA
>CAZZGU010000155.1:0-5913 GCA_964653755.1 uncultured Nigerium sp.
CGTCGTCGAGGATCGTCAGGTTCCGCAGCCCCAGGAAGTCCATCTTGACCAGGCCGAGCGCCTCGCAGCTCGGGTAGTCGAACTGGGTGATGATCTGCCCGTCCTGCTCCCGCTTCATGACGGGGATGACGTCCATCAGCGGCTCGCTCGACATGATGACGCCGGCGGCGTGCACGCCCCACTGACGCTTCAGACCCTCGATGCCGCGGGCCGTGTCGACGACCTCCTTGACGTCGGGGTCGGACTCGTACAGGGCCCGGAACTCGGTGCCCTCCCCGTAACGCTCGTGCTCGGGGTCGAAGACGTCCTCGATGGAGACGTCCTTGCCCTGGACGGGCGGGGTGTAGACCTTGGTGATCTTCTCCCCGAGGGTGAAGGGCTTGCCGAGCACGCGACCGGCGTCCTTGATCGCCTGCTTGGCCTTGATGGTGCCGTAGGTGACGATCTGGCAGACCCGGTCGTCGCCGTACTTCTCGGTGACGTAGCGGATGACCTCGCCCCGCCGGCGCTCGTCGAAGTCCACGTCGAAGTCGGGCATGGACGGACGTTCGGGGTTGAGGAAGCGCTCGAAGATCAGGCCGTGCGGGACGGGGTCCAGGTCCGTGATGCGCATGGCGTAGGCACACATGGAGCCCGCGCCCGAGCCGCGGCCGGGACCCACGCGGATGCCGTTGGTCTTCGCCCAGTTGATGAAGTCGGCGACGACGAGAAAGTACCCCGCGTAGCCCTTGTCCACGATGACCTTCTGCTCGTACCGGCACTGCTCGATCGCGTAGTCGGGCACCCCGTCGGGGAACCGTGCTGCCAGACCGCGATCGATCTCGTGGATGAACCACGACTCCTCGGTCTCTCCCTCGGGGACGGGGAACCGCGGCATGTAGGTGCCCGTGCCCTCGTCGAAGTGGATCTCGCAGCGTTCGGCGATGGCGAGCGTGTTGTCGCAGGCCTCGGGAACCTCGGCGAACAGCGCGCGCATCTCGGCCGGGGACTTGAGGTAGTAGCCGCTCCCGTCGAACCGGAACCGGTTCGGGGTGTCCATGTTCGAGCCCGACGAGACGCACAGAAGCACGTCGTGCGGCCCGGCGTCCTCGGCGTGCACATAGTGCAGGTCGTTGCTCGCGACCAGGGGCAGGTCGAGTTCCCTGGCCAGCCGCAACAGGTCCGGCCGGACCCGGCGTTCGATCTCGAGCCCGTGGTCCATCAACTCCACGTAGAAGTTGCCGCGCCCGAAGATGTCCCGGAACTCGGCAGCCGAGTCCAGGGCCTCCTTGTACTGGCCCAGCCTCAGGTAGGTCTGGACCTCCCCCGACGGGCAGCCGGTCGTGGCGATGAGCCCCTTGGCGTACTGGTTGAGCAACTCCCGGTCTGCGCGCGGTTTGTAGAAGAAGCCCTCCAGCGAACTCCGCGAGCTCAGGCGAAACAGGTTGTGCATGCCCGCGTTGTCCTGGGCCCACATCGTCATGTGGGTGTAGGCGCCCTTGGCGGAGACGTCATCCCCGGTCCCGTCCCCGAACTGGACGCGCTTGCGCTCGCTGCGGTGAGTGCGCGGGGTGAGGTACGCCTCCAGCCCGATGATCGGCTTCACCGAGGTCTTCGACGCCGTCTTGTAGAACTCGTAGGCGGCGAACACGTTGCCGTGGTCGGTGACGCCCAGCGAGTGCATGCCCATCTCTTCGCTCGCCTTGACGAGGTCGCGCAGGCGCGCAGCACCGTCGAGCATGGAGAAGTCGGAGTGGCAGTGCAGGTGTACGAATTCGTCGGCCATGTCGTGTGGTCCACCTCCCGGGCCACCCACCCTAACCTCCCCGGCCGACACCGCACCCCGGCGGCTATAGTGCGGCCACGTCCACGAACAAGGAGCCCCCATGAAGGTGTCCCTCATCGGTGTCCCGACCGACGTCGGGGCCAGCATGATCGGCTGCCGTCTCGGCCCGCAGGCCCTGCGCATCGCCGGCGTCGCCCACGCGCTGGAGCACTTCGGATGCGACGTCCGGGACACCGGCGACCTCACGGGCCCGGCCAACCCCGAAGCCCCGCCCGTGGGCGGCTACCGCCACCTGGCGGAGGTGACCGCCTGGAACGTGGCTCTTCGGGACGCCGTCGCGACCGAACTGGCAGACGGGCGCGTCCCGGTCGTGCTGGGCGGCGACCACTCGATCGCCATCGGCTCGATCTCCGCCGTCGCCGACCACTGCCGACGCGCCGGGCTCAAGCTCCGGGTCCTGTGGGTGGACGCCCACGCCGACTTCAACACCAACGAGCTGACGCCCACCGGCAACATTCACGGCATGCCCGTGGCCTGCCTCGTGGGGCGCGGCCCCGCGGAACTCACGACGCTGGCCGAGCAGGCACCAGCCGTCGACCACACCGAGATCCGCCAGGTCGGGTTGCGCAGTGTGGACCCCGGCGAGAAGCAGTTCCTGTTCGCCGAAGATGTCGAGGTGTTCGACATGCGGTTCATCGACGAGGTCGGCATGCGACGCACGATGGTGCGGGCCCTCGCGGGCGTCGACAAGGACACGCACGTCCACCTGAGCCTCGACCTCGACTTCGTGGATCCCGACCACGCCCCCGGCGTCGGCACCCCCGTCGTCGGCGGCCCCACCTATCGGGAGGCCCAGCTCGTCATGGAGATGATCGCCGACACCGGACGCCTCGGGTCCCTGGACATCGTCGAGGTGAACCCGGCGCTGGACGTCCGCAACGCCACGGCACGGCTCGCCGTCGACCTCCTGGAGTCGCTGGTCGGCAAGAGCACCCTGCTTCGCCTCACCGACGTCGCGCACTGACCACCTCCCGCCGGCAGTGGCGGGGCGCGGTCAGTCCTCGCCGCGGTCCAGGGCGATGGAGGTGAGGGAGTCCCAGGTCGCCACCTTCGTCCGATCGCGGCCTCGCGACGCCCCGAGCGACTCCTCGGCGGCGTCGATCCTCAGCCAGTCTGCGAACGTGGACGCCCGGACGCCCTTGGCGGAGAGCCAGGCGTGGGCGTCCCCGGGGGCGAAGACCGGGGGACGCGCGGCGAGATCAGCCACGAGGTAGCCGACGGTCTGGACCGCGTCGGACTTGTTCGTGCCGATGACCCCGACGGGCCCCCGTTTGATCCAGCCCGCGGCGTACTCCTGCGGCGCCGCCACCCCGTCGGGACCGATCACCCGACCCTCGGCGTTGGGGATGACATGACGCACCGGGTCGAAGGGAACCCCGGCCAGGGGGACCCCTCGGTACCCGATCGCACGCAGGGCGAGCTGGGTCGCGACGCGGCGGACCTCGCCGGTGCCGACGAGGCTTCCGTCGGCACCCAGCGCCGTCCGCTCCAGGAGCACCGCTTCGAGGGCCTCCTCCCCCTCGAACCGCACCGGACGTTGCCAGAACAGCAGGTGGAGCCGGGCGCGGGGGGCGTCCACGTGCCGGCCCTGTGCGGCCCGGAGCGCCTCAAGGTTGCCGCGCGCCCGTCGGTCGGTGATGTCGTCGGTGACCGCGAGATCCTCCGGGTCGATGTCGAGCGCCACCCCGTCCAAAGCCAGGAGGGCACGCAGCTCCGGTGTCGTGAAGGTGGCGTGCTGTGGGCCTCGTCGGCCCACGAGCCACACGTCGGGGACGCGGTGGGCGCGCAGTTCGTCCAGCACAGGCTGCGGCATGTCGGTGGTGGAGAGCCGGTCAGGGTCGGCGAGCAGGATGCGCGCGACGTCCACCGCCACGTTCCCGACCCCGAACGTCACCGCGGACCGCACGCCGTCCAGCGACTGGGGGGTCGCGTCCGGGTGTCCGGAGTACCAGGCCACGAAGGCGCGCGCCGAGCGACTCCCGGGCAGTTGCTCCCCCGGGACGCCGAGGCGGTAGTCCTCACCGGCCCCAGCCGCGTACACGACGGCGTCGTAGCGGGCGAGGAGTTCGTCGCGCGTCACGTCCCGGCCGAACTCGACGAGCCCGAAGAAGGACACGCGCTCCGACTCCAGCACCCTCGCCAGGCTCGGCGTCACGCCCTTGATGCCGGTGTGGTCAGGGGCGACGCCGTACCGGACCAGCCCGAACGGCGTCGGCATCCGGTCGAACACGTCGACCTCGACCTCGAACGCGGTCTGGGCCAGCAGCGCTTGGGTGGCGAAGATCCCCGACGGGCCCGCCCCGATCACCGCGACCCGTCGCACCCCGTTCGTCTCCATGCCCGCCATCCTCGCATCGGCGAGGGTGGTCAGACGGCCATCGGCCGGTCCGTGGGACCGATCGGTCGGGGCAGCAGGGAGTTGCCCTCGGCCGAGATGAAGGAGTCGACGCCGTGGGCGCAGGACCTGCCTTCCGCGATCGCCCAGACGATCAGCGACTGGCCGCGCCCGGCGTCCCCGCACACGAAGACCCCCGGCACGGACGTCTGGAAGTTCTCGTCGCGGGCGATGTTGCCCCGGGCGTCCAGGGCCACACCAAGCTCGTCCACGACGCCGTTGCGTTCCGGACCCACGAACCCCATCGCGAGCAGCACCAGGTCTGCCGGGATCTCTCGTTCGGTGCCGGGGACCGGCTCGAAGCGCCCGTCGGTGAAGGCGACGTCGGTGAGGCGCAGCGCGCTGAGCTTCCCGTCGGTGCCGACGAACGCGGTCGTCGAGACCGAGTACACCCGCTCGCCGCCCTCCTCGTGCGCCGACGACACCCGGTAGGTCATGGGGTAGGTCGGCCACGGCTGGTTCCGCGGACGCTCGGTGCCCGGCATGGGCAGGATCTCCAGTTGGGTGATGGAGGCCGCACCCTGGCGGATCGAGGTGCCGAGGCAGTCCGCCCCGGTGTCCCCGCCCCCGATGATCACGACGTGCTTACCCGTGGCGACGATCTGGTCGGGCACGTCCTGCCCGAGCGCGGCCCGGTTGGCCTGCGGCAGGAACTCCATCGCCTGGTGGACGCCGGCCAGCTCGCGCCCCGGGATGGGGAGGTCGCGCGGCACCGTGGAGCCGATCGCGAGCACCACGGCGTCGAACCGTTCGAGGAGCTGGCCGCCGGTGACGTCGACCCCGATCGTCGTCCTCGTCTTGAAGACGGTGCCCTCCTGGCTCATCTGCCGCAGGCGCCGGTCGAGGACTGCCTTCTCCATCTTGAACTCGGGGATGCCGTAGCGCATGAGGCCGCCGATCGCGTCGGCCCGCTCGTACACCACCACCGTGTGCCCGGCCCGCGTCAACTGCTGTGCCGTGGCCAGGCCCGAGGGCCCCGACCCGACGACGGCCACGGTCTTGCCCGAGTGCCACTCGGGCACGACGGCGACGATGCGGCGGTCGGCCCAGGCCTTGTCGGCAAGAGCCACCTCGACGTTCTTGATCGTCACCGGCTCACGGTTGATCCCCACGACGCAGGCTGTCTCGCAGGGGGCCGGGCAGAGGCGGCCCGTGAATTCCGGGAAGTTGTTGGTCGCGTGCAACCGGTCCGTGGCGGTGCGCCAGTGGTCGGAGTACAGCAGGTCGTTCCACTCCGGGATGAGGTTGCCCAGCGGGCACCCCGCGTGGCAGAACGGGATCCCGCAGTCCATGCACCGGCCGGCCTGGGAGCCGATGACGGGCAGCACGGCCCGCCCCGGGGAACCGGGGTAGACCTCGCTCCAGTCCGCGACGCGCTCGTCGATCGGACGCCTCGCGGCCACCAGGCGCGGGGTCGTCATGAATCCCTTCGGATCAGCCATGTGAGGCCTCCATCATCATCGCGACGGTCTCATCGTCGCCGAGGCCCCGCGCCTCGGCCTCGGCGCGGGCCCGCAGGATCCGCGCGTAGTCCCTGGGAAGGACCTTCGTGAACCGCGTCGCCAGGGCCCCCGGATCGGCCAGGAGACGCTCCGCCACTGCAGAGCCCGTCTCGGCGAGGTGGCGGCGCAGCAGGGTGGCGACCCGGGCCAGGTCATCGGGATCGAGCGGCACGGCGTCCACCATCTCGGTG
>CAZZGU010000156.1:0-5876 GCA_964653755.1 uncultured Nigerium sp.
AGGAAATCTGCGCCAGCTTGGGACATCTGCGCCGGGTCAGGACAAACGCCCACGCTGCCGCGCCGCTTGTGGACCGATGCCACGGCTGTACCCGGAGCAACGGTCCTCAACCGGCGCGGCAAGCGAGCGAACTGGGCGGCGTCCCTGGCAGCCCGGGCCATGGTGGCGTGGACGCTGGCGTGAGGGTTCGCGCGCGAGGCCACGGCGGCCGAATCCAGCGCTAGGCTTCCTCGAAAGTGGGCATCGAGGCTCCCAGGACTCGAGAGGGGTTTGTCATGGGTGACATTCAGACCGCCGGACGTGTCGTCGTCGGGACGGACGGGTCATCGACCGCGCGGCATGCGACCGATTGGGCGGCGGCAGTTGCTGTGAGCCGATCGGTCCCGCTGATGCTCGTGTCAGTGGTCAGCCCGCAGTCGACGATCGCGCGGATGGCATCGTCCGCCGACGAGCACCAGGCAGAGGCCGTTGCCGAGGCAGAGGAATTGCTCGAAGCCGAGAAGGCGCACCTTGGGGAGTCTCATCCGGATCTCGTTGTTGAGACCGCCGTGCTCGAAGGCTCTGCCGCCGAAGTCCTTGTCGCCGCCACGCGGGACGCCCAACTCGTCGTCGTGGGCGCCCGGGGGCAGTCGGCTTCGTTCGGCGTCCGCACCCTCGGCGGGTTCTCGGACGCGGTCGCCACTCACGCCGAGGGGCCGGTCGCGATCGTCCCGGAGGGCGCCCGCGACCACGACGGACCGATCGTCGTCGGCGTCGACGACGCGCCCGAGGCGCGGGCGGCCATCCGCCTGGCCTTCGAGATCGCCCAGCGCACGAAGCGCAAGATCGTGGGTTACCACGCCTACCAGGTGGTCCCCAGCAGGTCGCGCCTTCACACCCCGTCCCCCGAAGTGCGTGAGGCTGAACTCGCCGTCGAGGTCGACGCGATCGTGACGCCCATCGCGGCCGACTTCCCGGACGTGACCTGGGAGCGCCGGATCGCCAACCACCACCCGGTGTGGGGGTTGGTCGGGGAGTCAAAGACCGCCAGCCTCATCGTGCTCGGCTCCCGCGGACGCGGCGGGTTCGCCAGCATGCTGCTCGGGTCCACCAGCCGCGAGGTCCTGCGTAACGCGGACTGCCCGGTTTTCGTCGTCAGAGCAGGCGCCTGAGACTCCCCGACTGTGCCGGTGGGCGGACGCGGTCACCTCTGGTCGGCGGCCTCCGGCCTGGTGCGTTCCTGCCAGGGCCACCGGCCCTCGATCTCCACGACCAGCGACCAGGCCAGGAAGGTCCGGATCACCACCAGCAGTCCCAGGGCCACGACGTTGGCCGTTGTCGGCTCCAGGGCCACGGTGTTCACGACGTCGGCGGCCACCAGGATCTCCAGGCCGAGGAGCAGGGTGCGGCCCATCCAGACCTTGAAGCGGTGATAGGCCTCGGCACGACCGTCGCGCCCAACGACTCCCAGCGCGAAGCGGGCCAGGCCGATCGCCAGCCCCACCACGATCACCAGCACGGCCACCACTTCCATGGCCAGCACCGCGATGTGCACCAGTTCCCGGACGCCGTAGCCCATGGCACCATCGTGGCACCGGACGCCGTCGACGTCTGCCCGACGCGAAGTCCCGCTAGGCCAGCGGCCAGACGATCAAGGTCTCAATCGCCTCAGGATGTGCGGCGTCAGGTTCGGTGAGGTAGACCTCCCACATGACCGGCCCGCCGGTGAGCCCTTCGGCGCCCAGCCAGGCCATGAGCCGTCCGTACGTTTCCTGCATCGCGTCGTACGGGCCGACGTGGAGCACCTGCACGGCCCGGCCCCCCGGCAGCGTGAAGGGCTGGACGCCGGCGTCCGGCTCAACCGCACGGTCGGTGGGGAAGCCGGCGGCCACGTCGACGGTGTCGGTGGGCATCCCGAAGTAGACCCCGAACGGCGGCCCCGCCAGGGCCACCCCTTGGGAGCCGGCGACTCCGAAGGTGGCGTGGAAGGCCCGGTCGAAGAAGTCCGGCATGGCGTCCATCGGGATGATCTCCCGCACCACCGCGGCGATGTGCGGTTCGAGGGTGACGATCTCGGGCTGGTGGGTCTCGGTCATGGTTCCTCCTTGCCAGGGATCAAGTCTCGAACCCGGACGCGAGCGCCGCAAGGCCCGTTCGTCCGAGACCACCACGCAGGATGGCCGCCATCCTCTTGCCCCTCGCCAACTCGTCGACCAGCTTGTCCAGGTGAGCCCGAGTTCCGGCGGGCTCGCCGCGCGCGGCTGCGTCAGGAGGCCGTGTCAGAATGGGCGCCGTGCGGACGCTACTCAACATCATCTGGTTGGTTCTGTCGGGGTTCTGGCTCTTCCTCGGCTACGTAGCGGTGGGCGTGGTGCTGTGCGTCTTGATCCTCACGATCCCGTGGGGCATCGCGTCCTTCCGCATCGGCGCCTATGCGCTCTGGCCCTTCGGCCGCACGATCGTCGCCAAGCCGACCGCGGGGGTCGGTTCGTTCCTCGGCAACGTCGTCTGGGTTGTGCTCGCGGGCTGGTGGCTGGCGCTTGCGCACATCGTCTCCGGGGTCCTCCTGTGCCTCACGATCATCGGCATCCCGCTCGGTGTCGCGGACTTCAAGATGGTGCCGATCGCGCTGATGCCGCTCGGCAAGGAGATCGTCTCGTCCCGTGCGGGCGAGTTCGACCGAGCGCTTCCCGCACGAGGCTGAGATGAAGCGCCTCTGGTGGAGCCTCAACGCGCTGGGCCTGCTGGTCGGCGGGCTCCTGCTGGTCCTCTCGTTGACCCCGTCGCTGCTCCCGCGTCCGGCCGCCCTGCAGGGGTTCGGCTCAGGCCTCACCTTCGGCATCGGCTACGCCACCGGGGTGGGCCTGTCGGCGATCCTGAAGCGGTGGACGCGTTGGCGTCCGTCCGCCGTCTTTCGTCAGCGGCTGCGGCGAATCGGCTGGCCGACGTTCGCGGTGCTGCTGATCCTTGCCGCCGTCGGTGGGGTGTCGGCGCAGAACGAGGTGCGCCGGATGGTTGAACTCCCGCCCCTGGATGGCGTGAACGCCAGCGCCTTCGTGGTCGCCCTGGCCGTGACCAGCCTGCTGTGCCTGGCCCTCGGCCGGCTGATCCGAAACAGGTGGCTTGCCAGGCTCGAGCAGATGGTACAGAAGGGACGCAGCCCGCGCCGGGCCCGGCGGGTGGCCACCGTTCGCACCCTGACGGCCTCCCTGGTCACCCTGGCGCTCCTGGTCGGTTCGGCCTACCTGGGGCTGGACCGCGTCTTCTCCGGCATGAACTCTCAGCCCGCTGCGGGCCTGGCCGCCCCGGACGGCGCCCATGCCTCCGGCGGCGCCGGCTCGGAGGTGGACTTCACCGAGCTCGGACGCCACGGCGCCGACTTCGTGACAGGGGGGCCGACCGCGGCGGACATCAGTGAGCTCACCGGCAAGCCGGCACTGACACCCGTGCGGGTCTACGTGGGCATCGCTGCCGGTGGCACCCTGGCCGACCGCGCGGCCACCGCCGTCCGGGAACTCGAACGGACGGGCGGCTTCGATCGAAAGGTCCTGGTCGTGGCGGCCACCACGGGTTCCGGCTGGCTCGAGCCGCAGGCCGTGGACGCGGTCGAGTACCTGCACTCCGGAGACACCGCGACGGCCGCCCTGCAGTTCGCCTACACGCCGAGCTTCGTCTCGGCGCTGACCGCGCCCGAGTTGCCGACGGAGACGTGGTCCGCGCTCTTCACCGCAGTACGGGCCAAGTGGCTGACCCTGCCGGAGGACCGGCGGCCCAAGCTGGTGGTCTATGGGCTGAGCCTCGGCGCGCAGGCGACCATGAACGGCGTCCGCACCCTGGATTCGCTCCTCGAGCGCACCGAGGGGGCGCTGCTGGTGGGGCCCACCTACGCCACGCCGCTGTGGCACGAGTTGCAGGCCACCCGGGACGCCGGGTCTCCGCCCTGGCAGCCCGTGCGCGACGAGGGCGCGCAGGTGCGCTGGGCGTCCAAGAAGGGCGACTTCGCCCGGCTGACGGGGCCCTGGGACGCGCCCCGCGTGGCAATCCTGCAGCACGCCACCGACCCGATCACGTGGCTCGGGCCGGACCTGGTCTGGCAACGCCCGGAGTGGCTGATGAGCGGCAACCGGGCGCCGGACGTCAGTCCGCACATGCACTGGATTCCGCTCGTGACTGCGGTTCAGGTGACCTTGGACATGTTCGTCAGCGTCGACGTGCCCGCCCGGCACGGCCACGCCTTCGGCGACGTGATGCTGGAGGGCTGGGTGGCGGCGACCGATGACGGCGGCCTTGACGAGGCAGCGTTGCAGCGGATCCAGGACGTCATCGAGAGCTACTGGGTGATCAAGCCCGTCCAGGTGTAGCTGGATCTGATGGTGTGCCGTTTCTGGCCGCGAACCCGGCGTCCGCCCCGATGGTCCTCGCCGTCGGCATCACCGTGACGATCTTCCTCAGCACACGGCCTGGTGCCAAGCTGACCCCCATGGATCTTCGGCGTCTCAGGTACTTCGTGGCCGTGGCCCAGGAGCGCCACTTCGGACGCGCGGCCGAACGCCTCTTCCTCGCCCAGCCCGCACTCTCGCAGCAGGTGAAAGCCCTCGAGACCGAATTGGGCGTCCTCCTGTTCACCCGTTCAACGCGCAGGGTCGACCTCACCCCCGCCGGCGCCCGCTTCTACGACCGCGCCCTGGAGATCCTCGGCGCGGTCGATTCTGCTGTCGACGAGGTGCGTCGCGTCCACGCGGGCGAGGAGGGACGCGTCCGGCTCGGCTTCATCGGGTCCGCCACCTACGAACTCATGCCGACCCTGTCGCGCACCCTCCAGGCGCAACTTCCCCGGCTCGGTGTCGAGCTCAAGGGCGAGCTGCTCAGCCCGGAGGTGCTCAACGCGCTGCGTGAGAACCGCCTGGACCTCGGGGTGATGCGTCCGTTCCCCCGCGTCGCCGGCGTCCAGTCGCGCGTCCTGCGCTCCGAGCCCCTCGTGCTCGCCGTCGGGATCGATCACCGGCTCGCAGAGCGAGACGTGGTTGCCCTGGCCGAGCTGGTCGAGGACCCTTTCGTGAGCTACCCGCACACCCACTCCGCCATGGCGGATGCTGTGCGCGCGGCGTGCGCCAAGGCCGGCTTCGAGCCGATCGTGCGCACCGAGGTCGCCGAGACCGCCACGCTGGTGTCGTTCGTGGCGGCCGGACTGGGGGTGGCCCTGGTGCCCGACAGCGTCGAGCGCGTCCGGATCCCCGGGGTGGTGTACGTGCCGCTGGCCGCACCGCGGCCCGCGATCGACCTGGTCGTCGGGTGGCGCGAAGCTGCCCCGCCCGGGGTGGTCGAGCAGGTCCTGTCCCGGTTGGAGGCGCTGGTCGGTCGAGGGTGACGACCATGAACCCGTCGGGGCGCTGGCCGTGGAACAGTCCCAGCGCCCCGAACAGGAGGGGGCAGGTCAGTCCGTCGGGTCAGTCCGCGCCGCCGTCAGCGGTCAGTCCGCGCCGCGGAGGGCGTCCAGGGCGGCCTCCAGGGCGGCGCGGACCTCGCCGGCGAGTTCCGCCATCGCGGAGTTCTCACTGAGGGTCACCAGGGTCTGGGGGTTGATCGCCTCGACCACGGTGACGCCGGCGCTGCGCCGGACGACCACGTTGCAGGGCAGGAGCAACCCGATGGACGGCTCGACCTTGAGGGCTCGTTGGGCGAAGCGGGGGTTGCAGGCTCCGAGGATCAGGTTCGGCTCGATCTCGGCGCCGATCTTGTCCCGCAGGGTCTTCTGCATGTCGATCTCGGCGACGATGCCGAAGCCATTGGCAAGCAGGGCCTGCTTGACAAGCGGGACGACCTCGTCGAACGGCTGCTCCAGATCGATGCTCAGTGCGTAGCTCATGATGAACCTCCTGACACGACGATACAGACCA
>CAZZGU010000157.1:0-5863 GCA_964653755.1 uncultured Nigerium sp.
CTCCACCGAGGAGTGGGACGCGACGTTCGGCAAGGTCTACTCCGCGCTCATCGACGCGGGCCTGCCGTCGATCATGGCCGGCCACATCGCGCTGCCGAGCTATCAGAAGCACTTCGACCCCGACAGCAACGAGTTCACGCCCGCGACCCTGTCCAAGGCGCTGATGACGAACCTGCTCCGCGAGAAGCTGGGCTTCAACGGGCTCGTGGTGACCGACGCCTCGCACATGGTCGGCATGACCGGCTTCGCCAAGCGCCGCGACCTGCTGCCCATGGCCATCGAGGCCGGCTGCGACCTCTTCCTGTTCTTCAACGACCCCGACGAGGACTTCGCCTGGATGATGGAGGGCTACCGCTCCGGCAAGCTGTCCGAGCAGCGGCTGCAGGAGGCGCTGGAGCGCACGCTCGGCACGAAGGCGGCCCTCGGGCTGCACAAGCTGGCGAAGACCGAGATCCTCCCCGCCAAGGACGAGGCCATGGCGCGCATCCGCCTTCCCGAGAACCTGGCGGTCGCCGAGGAACTCTCGGACGCGGCGGTCACCCTGGTGAAGGACGCCGACGCCGGCGTGCTGCCCATCAGCCCGGACAAGTTCAAGCGCGTCCTCATCGTGCCCATCGAAGGGCCGAAGAACCCCATGGCGCACGGGAAGGGCCCCAAGGGCGCCGAGATCCTCGCGGACCTCATGCGCGAGCGCGGGTACGAGGTGGAGCTGTACGAGTCCCTGACCGCGAAGATGAACAAGATGAGCGAGGAGGAGTTCGCCAGGGTCGTCGTCGGCGCCTACGCGGGCAAGGCCCCGATCTCCGCGATGACCGACAAGTACGACATGGTCATCTCGGTGGCGCAGGTCAACGGCCTCATGCAGCCCACCGAGCGGGTCTACTGGCCGGCGTCCAAGGGAACCCCCGACATCCCGTGGTACGTCCACGAGCTGCCGACGATCTTCGTGTCCGTGGCCTGCCCGTACCACCTGGCCGACGTCCCGCAGGTGAAGACCTTCGTGAACGCGTACGACAGCCAGCCGCACACCGTCAAGGCGGTGCTCGACAAGCTGGAGGGCGCGAGCGAGTTCAAGGGCACGCCGTCCACCGACGTGTTCTGCGGCCTGCCCGACACGAGGATGTGAGTCCGCGCCTGCCCCTCCTGCGCACGACACTCACACTCCTGACAATCGCGTTGGTTCCGGAGTGAGCCCTATTGTCAGGAGTGTGAGTGTCGGGGGGCGCGGCGTCCGACGGGCCACGAACCAGACCATCGGACGCCGCCGGTAGGCTGACCGCCATGACTCGCCCCGACGGCCGCGCCGCGGACCAGCTCCGCCCGGTCTCCTTCACCCGTAACTGGCTCGACCACGCCGAGGGGTCGGTGCTCGTCGAGTTCGGACGCACCCGCGTGCTCGTCGCGGCGTCCGTGACCGAGGGCGTCCCCCGCTGGCGTAAGGGCAGCGGGCTGGGCTGGGTCACCGCCGAATACGCGATGCTCCCGCGGGCCACGCACGATCGCAGCGACCGCGAGTCGGTCCGCGGCCGCATCGGCGGCCGAACCCACGAGATCAGCCGCCTCATCGGACGCGCGCTCCGCGCGGTCGTCGACCTGCGCGCGCTGGGGGAGAACACCATCCAGATCGACTGCGACGTCCTCCAGGCCGACGGGGGGACGCGCACCGCGTCCATCACGGGCGCCTACGTCGCGCTCGCGGACGCCGTGGAGTGGCTGCGCGCCCGCAACGCGCTGGCCGGTGAGCCCCTCAAGGACTCGGTGGCGGCCGTGTCGGTCGGGATCGTCGGCGGCGTCCCCGTCCTCGACCTGCCCTACGACGAGGACTCCGGCGCCGACGTCGACATGAACGTCGTCTGCACCGGCGACGGGCGGTTCATCGAGATCCAGGGCACGGCCGAGGGGGAACCCTTCGACCGCGCCCTGCTCGACACCCTGCTCGACCTTGCCCTGAAGGGGTGCGCCGACCTGACCCGCCTCCAGCAGGAGGCGCTCGCCCGATGATCTCCCGCGTCGTCCTCGCCACGCACAACGCGAAGAAGCTGGCCGAACTGCGCCGGACGCTCGCGGCGTCCGGGCTTGCCATCGAGGTCCTCGGCCTGGACGACGTGCCCGCCTACCCCGAGCCCGCCGAGACCGAGGACACCTTCGAGGGCAACGCGCTGCTCAAGGCCCGGGCCTGCGTGGCCGCCACCGGGCAGCCCGCGCTCGCCGACGACTCCGGGATCGAGGTTGACGTCCTCAACCTCATGCCCGGGGTGCGTTCGGCCCGCTGGGCCGGGCCCGCGGCGTCCGACGCCGAGAACCTCGCGCTGTTGTTGCGGCAGCTGGACGACGTCCCGGACGACCGGCGCACAGCCCGGTTCGTGTGCGCGATGGCGTTGGTCCTGCCGGACGGGACCGAGCACGTCCTCGTCCGCGACATGCCCGGACGCCTCGCGCGCGAGGCGCGCGGCAGCAACGGGTTCGGCTACGACCCCGCCTTCATCGCCGACGGGGAGAGCGTCACCAACGGCGAGCTCAGCCCCGCGGCCAAGGACGCGATCAGTCACCGCGGCAAGGCCGTTCGTGCGATGGCACGCACGATCGGATGCCTCCAGAAGGGAGTGCGTGCGTGAAGCAGTACCTCGACCTGCTCGACCGCGTCCTGACCGAGGGCGTCGCGAAAACCGACCGCACGGGCACCGGCACGCTCAGCGTCTTCGGGCACCAGCTGCGGTTCGACCTCAGCGACGGCTTCCCGCTGGTCACCACCAAGCGACTGCACACCCGGTCGATCTTCGGGGAGCTGCTGTGGTTCCTGCGGGGGTCCACGAACGTCGGTTGGCTGCACGAGAACGGCATCACCATCTGGGACGAGTGGGCGGACGCCGAGGGCGAACTTGGTCCGATCTACGGCTACCAGTGGCGGAGTTGGCCGACCCCGGACGGCCGCCACATCGATCAGATCGCGCGCGTGATCGAGTCGATCCGCAGCAACCCCGACGGACGCCGCCACATCGTCTCGGCGTGGAACGTCGGTCAGCTCGACCAGATGGCCCTGCCGCCGTGTCATATGTTCTTCCAGTTCTACGTGGCCGACGGCCGCCTGTCGTGCCAGATGTACCAGCGGTCGGCGGACCTCTTCCTCGGGGTGCCGTTCAACATCGCCTCCTACGCGCTGCTCACCCATCTGGTCGCCCAGGTGACCGGGCTCGAGGCGGGCGACTTCGTCCACACGCTCGGTGACGCGCATCTGTACTCCAACCACCTGGACCAGGCCCGGCTGCAGCTCTCCCGGGAACCGCGCGCACTCCCGCGGCTTCGGCTGAACCCGGCCGTGACGAGCATCGACGCCTTCACCCTGGCCGACATCGTCGTCGAGGGTTACGACCCACACCCGGGCATCAAGGCCCCCATCGCGGTCTGAGATGAACCCCCTCCGCAAGCTGCGCCGCCACAGCCTCGTCATCGACGGGCGTCACGTGAACGTGCACGAGTTGTCCGTCCTCCGGCCCACCGACGCCGAGCAGCCCGACCTGCCCACGTTCGTACTCGTGCACGGGCTCGGGGTGTCATCGCGCTACTTCGTGCCCCTGGCCGAGCTGTTGTCGCGTCATGGTCGGGTCGTGGTGTTCGACCTGCCGGGATTCGGGGGCGTGCCGCGTCCGGGTGGGGCGATGACCGTCCGGGATTTCGCCGCGGTCGTGGTGGGGGCCCTCGGCCAGTTGGCGGTGGCCGACCCGGTGCTCGTGGGGCACTCCTTCGGCGCCCAGATCGTGGTCGAGGCGGCTGCGGCGAATCCGGGACTCACGCATTCGGTCCTCTTGATCGGGCCGGTCGTCAGCGCCGAGCAACGTGACCTGCGGGTGCTGGCGAGGTCGTTCCTTCGGTCGTCGCTTCATGAGCGGCTGGCGTCCGCGCTGGTGTCGATCAAGGCCTACGTCATGGCCGGGCCACGGTGGCCCCTCGAACTGCTGCCCGCCATGCTCCGTTATCCGATCGAGGAACGCATCGCGCTGCTGGAGGGGGACCTGGCGATCATCGTCGGCGAGAACGACGCGACCTGCCCGGTCGAGTGGGCCGAGGCCCTCGCGGCGGCCGCGACGGCCGCGCGCTCGTGGACCGCGGTCATCGACGGGGCCGCCCACCAGGTCGTCATCGACGACGCCGACCGCGTCGCCGAGGCGGCCCTGACCGTCGCGGGCATCGGGACCGCGCCGCTGGGATGAGGGCCGCTGGGATGAGGGCCGCCGGATGAGACCGACCGGGCTCGCGGCCCTCGCCGCGGCGGCGGCGGACTGGTCCTGGGTGCTGCGCCAGCAGGCGCGCGCCGTCGTGGAGCGCGGCCGCGCCGACGAGTTCCAGCAGGCGCCCCGGGGTGCCCCGGCGTCCTGTGCGGAGGTGCCGGTGGTCCTGCTGCCGGGCATCTGGGAGCCGTGGCAGTTCCTGCGCCCGCTCGCGACCGTCCTGCACGCCGGGGGGCACCCGGTCCACGTGGTGACCGAACTTGGCTGGAACGGGCGCGACCTCGACGCGTCCGCCGACGACGTCATCGCCCACCTGGCCGCCCATGACCTGCGTCGGGTCGTGCTCGTGGCGCACTCCAAGGGCGGCCTGATCGGCAAGAAGGTGCTCCTGCACCCGCGGGTGGACGGCCGCGTGACTGGTCTGGTGGCGCTGTGCGCGCCCTTCGGGGGGTCGTCGCTGTCGTTCGGGGCACTGGCGCGGACGCCGCTGGGCCTGTTCAGCCCGACCGGGCAGGCCATCGCGGCGCTGGCGGCGGAGACCGCCGTCAACCGGAGCATCGTGTCGATCGCGTCGGCCTGGGATGAGATGATCCCCGAGGGCTCCTGCCTGCCCGGGGCGCGCAACGTGACGCTCGACGTGGCGGGGCACTTCCGGCCGGTCTCGGACGCCGGCGTGCACCGGCTCATCCACGCGGAGGTGGACGCGCTGGCGTCCGGGGAGGGGGAGCCGTGCAGGTGATCGCGATCGCCGCGGTGGCGACCAACGGCGTCATCGGGTCGGGCGACGACATGGTGTGGCACCTCCCCGAGGACTGGCGGCGCTTCAAGCGAGTGACGATGGGGCACGCCTACCTCGAGGGGCGCCGGACGTTCGAGCAGTTGGGGCTCCTGACCGGGCGCCGCATCATCGTGGTGACGCGGAACCGGTCCTGGACGGCCGAGGGGGTGGCCGTCGTGCACGGCGTCGCAGAGGGGTTGGCGCTGGCGCGCTCGTGGGGCGAGTCGGTCTGCTACGTCGGCGGCGGCGCGGAGATCTACGCGGCCGCCTGGGAGCACCTCACCGGACTGGACATCACCGACGTCCACCAGGCGCCCGAGGGGGCCGCGGTGTTTCCGCGCATCGAGGCGGGGGAGTGGCGCGAGCTCAGCCGCGACCCGCGGGAGGGCTTCGACTTCGTGCGCTACGCCCCGATCACCCGGACGCCGCGCGTCGCGTTGGTGCCCGACGTCGCGGACACCGCCCGCTGGCTGGCCCAGGGGCTGGGGGAGTGGGTCGTGGTGGACGCGGTGTCGGGGGTGGAGGTCGGTCGCGCGCGGATGGTTCGGAGGGCGGGCGACTGGGAGTTGACTCACGAGTTGGCAGAGGGGCCCGTCCGCGCGGACGGGCTGGTGGCCGAAAAACCTGTGGCCGAAGACCTTGTGGCCGAAGACCTTGTGGCGGCGGTCATCGAGGCGGCGACGATGGCGGTGCGGAAGCTGGACCCGGACGCCGGCGTCCGGGTCCCGTTCGCCGAGGGCCTGCGTTACACCCGCCGAGGGCCTGCGTTACGTCCGCCGAGGGCCTGCGTTACGTGCGTCGAGGGCCTGCGTTAGACCCGCCGAGGGCCTGCGTTACGTGCGTCGAGGGCCTGCGTTAG
>CAZZGU010000158.1:0-5847 GCA_964653755.1 uncultured Nigerium sp.
CACCAGCGAGTTGACGTAGGCCGCCGTCACCAGGAGGCGCAGAAACGGATGGCGCAGGCGTCCGCTCGGGAACGCCAGCAACAGGTGGACGAGGACGGCCAGGATCCAGGTAGCGGCCAACCGGCCGGCTAGGGCCAGCGGGCCCACGTCGACGTTCCCCAACCCTGCCAGGAGGACTGCCATCGCGCCGACCATGAGTAGGGGGCCCAACCACGACCCCGGACGCCGCCACCACGCCAACACGCCCGCCGCCAGGTAGACGACCGTCATCACAGGGAACGCCAGCAGCAGCACGTTGAAGTCGGCGACCCCGGCCAGCAGCCCTACCTCCAGCAACGCCACCACCACCCCGACCCCCAAGGACCCGAGCAGCGCCAACCGCAACGAATCCACCAACTGGGGCCGGGGCCCCGACTGCCGGCCATGACCAAGGGAAGCCGGAGGGGCGGGGGAACGCTCGGACACGGTCACGCTCGGCAGTATCCCAGCCCTGGCCTTCTCGGGGTTGCCCTCGGCGCTCGTGGCCCTTCTGTGACTGGTTGAATCCTCTCCGCGCCCCGGCACGGTGGGCGCCGCTCACCCATTGGGAGTGCAGGCCCAGCCCGCCTGGGTGTAGTCGAGAGCCGTGACGCCGCTCGTGAACCGGAGTGTGCAATAGGGCCGCAGGAGTTCCGAGATTCCCGCGTACCGAACCCCCATGTCCACACTTCCGGCGAAGGGGACACCACTGCAGCCCCACGCTCCGGGCGTGTCGAAGAGCCCGGACCAGTCAGCCAGCGTGCCGCCCACCGAGGTGCACGCCTGCTGGAGGGTCACCCCCGCGACCTCGACCGTGGCCGCCTCCACGGCCTGACCACCGTCAGTCAACGTGACGGTCACCTGGAACTGGTGCTGGCCAGTCGTCAGGTCGGTGAAGCTGACGTCATAGGAGCTGAGGGACTTGCTGGAACCATCGCCCGGCGTGGTGTCACACGGGACCGGTGCGGCATCAAGGGTGCAAGCCTGTGCAGCGATCTGGTGGGCACCCCTGTTGATGCTGTAGGAGAAGGTGACATCGTCACCATCAACGCTTCCGCTGGCGCTCAGTGCGGGCCGGTTGTCGCTCTCGGCTGCGGTGGCGGCCGGGCCCATCAGAAGGCCGGCGCCGGCCATCAGCAGGGCAGCGGGAACCGAAAGTCGTCGTACGAGTGTGCTGGCCATGGTGATCCTTTCGTGCCTCATGAGCCGAGCCGAGATGGTCTGCTCTCAACACCCACCCTCGCGGGGTGCCGCTGATGAAGCCATGGACCCAAGTCGCCTCTTCGCGCTACGGCGACCAGACGGCGGCAACTGGACATCCTGAACTGCCCACGCGCTGTGCGTTGGGCTACGCGCCAATGGCCGTCACTCCTTGTCCAACTGCGCCTCGAGTGCGGCGACGACGGCCTCGAACTCGGCCAGGGCTGCGGTGACGTCCTCGACGATCTCGCGGGCGATGACGTCGGGGCTGGGCAGGTTGCCCAGGTCCTCCAGCTACCCCTGGCGCATGCTCCGCTCTCCACGCACAACTCGACACACAAGCCCAGGCGACACCATTGACTTCACTTTCGCGTCGGTGGTAGGACGTGATCAAGGTCAAGACCCTCGCGGACTGAACAAGATCCGGGCCCCCAGCGTGTGAGCCCGCACCCCCGGCGCTTCGCGCCTCCACCCCTCCGGTTCCTGCCCTGATGGGCGAACGCAATCCACACGGCGCGAACGCCGTCCCCGCTCCCGATCCCGTGGCGCACGGCCTCCCCATGGCTGCGGACGCGGCATCGCACGTTGGCGCTGGACCGGTGCCCTCGCGTCCGAGGAAGGAAACATCGTCATGCCTGAAGTGACTGCACTGCCTCTGGTGGGCGACTGGCGGATCACGGTGCTGAGTCGCGACGCCCGCTGGGACCAGCGGGTCGTCGTGCGCGACACCGCTGCCGGCGCTCAGACCCTGGGTGGGGCGCCCGGCAACACCCTGGATGTCCTCGGGAACGGGCAGATGCCCTGGACCCTGCACATCGAGCACAACGGCGGCTCCGGGTGGGCGCCCAGCTGGCTCCAGGACACCCCCACGACCAGCGGGATCCGCATCGAGCACCGGGTCGGCTCCGAGGACGACACCGATTCCTCGAGCGACCGGGACTTCAACGACCTGATCATCAGGGTCCAGAAGCTCGGTCTGGCCTCCCAGCCCGTCCCGCCGTTCGCGGTGCGTCCGGAAACCCTCCAGGCGATGCCGGAAGGCATCTTCGAGGCGACCCTCGGGCGGTACTTCATGGCCGTGCGGGTCGCGAACATCTCCACGGTCCGCTGGCCCGCGACGGCCCGGGTCGGGCTGACCGCGCGGTGCCGTTCCTGGCTCGCCACCGCCGGCGTCCAGGTCGTCGACGCGTGGTCCTCGGCCGACCTGGACGCCCTGGGCCAGCAGGTCGTCAACGGTCAGGTCGTCGTGGGCGACCTGCGGGAGTGGGAGACCCGTCTGGTCTGGTTCAAGGTGGACGTGGCGGCGGCGACGGTCCGCAAGCACCAGGTGGAGATCCAGATCTTCGACGGGGCTGCGGCCGAGGAGCTCGACCTGATCAACCCGAAGGCCAAGGCGCCGATCTCGGTGTCGCGGACGACGTTCGACCCCGCCCGGAACGCCTTCGTCTCCCGCTGTGACGTGGGCTCCTTGACCGCCTCGGTCAAGCAACTCACCGTCGACCTCGCGACCTTCAAGAGCGCCATGGGGCGGGCCCGGGCCCTGATCCGGACGCCGGGCGGCGCCGGCGGCGGTTCCGCCGGGGGCGGCCGCGCCGGGCTGCCGCGCGCCTGCAGGGATCCCAAGACCCTCGACTGGGTGCGCGCGCAACTCCGGGCGTTCCTGGACGGGCAGGCTGTCGACCTGTGCGCGGTCTACCGGGTCCTCGCCTGTTGCTGCACCGGCGGCGGCCTCGGGGCCGACGGCGGCGACGACGACTCCTGGACCGATGGCCGGGATCCCGGGCTGGGGTTCTTCGCGTGGCCGACCCTCGTCGAGTACGGGATCGACTACCTGCCCCCCTTCGAGGGCCGCTACGGGCCGATCCCGTTCGACGACCCCTGGTGGAAGATCCTCCTCATCATCGTCGCCATCATCCTGAGCCTCTGCGCAGCAGCGTCCTCGGTGGCCGACCTCGCCAACCGGAGCGACGACTCGGTCATCGGCACCCTCACGCGCTCGCTGCTCAACGCGCTCGACGCCGAGCCCGGCACCCCGCCGGTCTCGACCGCCCCGGGATCGGTGGACGCCGCCGTGGCGACCCTGAACGGCAACCGTTCCCTCACCGCTGCCGTGTTCACGGTCATGGACGCAGAGTCCGGCGAGTACTACACGGCATCCCCCATCACGGCCCTCGATGGCCGGATCGACGCCCCCGGCAGCATCCTGACGAACGCCGCCATCGACGCGATCTTCCAGAATCTCGCCGCCAGCCCGTCGGACCCGGCTGCGCAGGCGGCCGTCCGGGCCTACAAGTCGGGCGCCCGGAGCGGTGTGGGCCGCGGCCTGCTCGCCCAGGTGGTGCCTGTGGCGCCCCGCACCGACGACGGGGTCACCGTCTACTTCCTCAACCAGATCCGCTTCGCGCAGGACGCCGACACGGCCGACTCGCTCAGTTGCGCAGGCGACTCCGGGTCGTTGTGGTTCCAGGAAGGCACCAACGCCGTCATCGGGCTCAACCACGCGGGCCCCGCCGACGACAGCGGCGGATCAGCGACTGCGTCCCGGATCGAGGACGTCACGAACCAGCTCGGCATCCGATTCTCGTGAGGTGAAGTCATGGAACAAGTCATCACGGGGCCGATGAGCCCCAAGTTCGCGAGGCCCCTGGCCGAGGCCGCGGTGGCCGAGACCGGCCGACGCCAGGGCGACGGCAACGTCGTCTGCGTCGGCTTCGGCCTGAAGTACGTCAAGGGACGCCCGACGATGCAGGCCGCCCTCCAGTACCACGTGCGACGCAAGCTCGCCTCGGACGAGGAGATCCACGCGGCCGGCAGCGAACGCATCCCGGCGGAGGTGGACGGTTACCCCACCGACGTCCTGACGTGGTCGCTCGACAAGGCGCTGGCCTGCCCCGACTCCAAGCCGCCCACCGGCGAGCGCGGCGGCCGCAAGGAAGACCCCCTCGTGGGCGGAACGTCCACCACGTCCCTGTCGGACTTCCACTCCTTCCCGACCGGGTACGGGACGCTGGGCGGGCTGTGCTTCGACGCGACCAGCGGTGCGGCGATGGCGCTGTCGAACGCGCACGTCTACGGCTTCGCGACCGGCAGTGACGTCATCCAGCCGTGGGTCCCCACCACCGAGTACCTGGAGGCGGTGCTGGAGTACCTCACCTGCGGTGGGCCGCTCACCCACCTCTTCTTCTGGACGGCGCCGAGCCCGCTGACGAGCATCCTCACCGGGGCCGCCACCGCGGCCTGGATCGCCGCGATCGCCAGCGACGCCGAGGACCCGTCCCGCTGGGGCCAGCGGACAGGGCCGGCCCCCGCCGCGGGCGCCGTCACCAGCCGCGAGAAGATCCGCCTCAAGGCCTCCGTCCCGCACATGCCCTTCCCCGGACGGGTGTGGGAGTCCGACACGTCCTGGGACTACGCGCGGGTCACCTCCGCGGGCACGCTGGCGGCCGCCACGAGCGACAGCCGCCCCAACGAGCACGTGCTGATGGGCAAGCGTGTGCTCACCGACCGGCCGCGTTACACCTCGGGAGACGTCGTCACCCTCTGCGCGGAGTTGTTCGACCGGGTGGACGTCCCCGCCTCCGCCGAGGTGTTCACCATCCCGCCCGTCGAGCGGTTCGTGGTGGCGCACTGCTTCCCGCTCGACGACCCCAGCCGTGTCCAGCGGCGAGTCATGGCCCCGGACCGGGGCCGCTGCGGCAAGGCGCAGGCACCCGAACCCGTCTGCATCAAGGGCTTCGAGCGCCAGGTGGCCGGCGTCGACGAGGTGAGCTTCCGCGTGATCGCCGACCCGTTCATCCTGTTCAGCAACGCCCCGACCACCGCCCTGCTGGACGCCGCGGCGTCCGACAACCCCGCGGGGGTCAACGCGATCCGAATCCCGTCCGACACGGCGCTCACGGTGGTGTGCCCGCCCAGCACGCGGGTCCAGGTCAGCGTGTTCAGCCAGGAGGGTCCCGTCGAGGCCGTGGCGTACAGCGCCAACGGGACGCGAGCCGACGTGGCGCAGTCGACCGGTGTCCGTGGCGCGGTCGAGACGATCGATCTGACGGGGCTGGAGATCGTCAACGTCGAGCTCCGCGGCCGGGGGTACCTGAGCGGGATCTGCGCCGACAAGCTCAGACTCCCGCCCGACCTGCACGCCAACGAGGTCGCCCGGAGCGTCTACACGGCCACCCTCAAACTGGGCGCCGGCGAGCCCGCCGGAACCTGGGCGGTCACCGTGGTCTCCCAGACCCTGGACAACACCCCAACCGGCGGCGACCCGCTCCAGGCCGCGCGCTCTCTCGGCGGGATCGCAGACTCTGCGAACGTCGTCGAGGTCGGGACCTGTGCCTGCACCGTGCTGTTCGACGCGACCTTCCCGGTCTCCCGAGCCGCAATCACCATCCTCACCTGAACACCGTGGGGTCCTCAGCTGCGACACTGCAAACGACCGAGTCAGGTGGAACGCGGTGACGTCGCGACCCGTCACCACCTCAGGGGCCGGGTCGGCGTCCAGTTCATCCGCGTGGCGCGCCGGTTGAGAACCGACGCCCCGGGTACAGCCGTGGCATCGGTCCACAAGCGGCGCGGCTGCGTGGGCGTTTGTCCTGACCCGGCGCAGATGTCCCAAGCTGGCGCAGATTTCCT
>CAZZGU010000159.1:0-1875 GCA_964653755.1 uncultured Nigerium sp.
ACGACCATGTCCCATTCGAGCCCCTTCGCCTTGTGGATGGTCAGCAGCTTCACCGAGTCGGCCGCACTGACCACGGCCTGGTCGAGGCCGACGCCGTGGTCGCGCTCCGCGTCCAGGTAGCCCAGCAGACCCGCGAGGGACCCGTCCCCGTCGACGTCGGTGTAGTCGGAAACCGCGGCGAGAAAGGCACGCAGTTGCCGGCCGGAGTCGCCCCCGGCGAGGGCGAGTTCGACCTCAAGCCCGAGCGTGGCCACCACGCGACGGGTCAGGTCGGTGACGGGATCGCCGGTGTGGCGCCGGAGCTGACGCAGCTCGGACGCCACGGCCAGCAGCCGGGCGCGACCCTCCGCGGTGTAAGGCCCGTCGCCGGGATCGTCAAGGGCTTCGGCGAGGCTCACCACCGTCGCCGGATCCGTGGCCGCGAGTGCCGCGCGGACCGCGCCGGCGAACCCCTCGTCGGCGTCCGCGCGCGCCGAGGCCCCCGCCAGTTCGGCCGCCCGCCGGCCGAGCACGGCCAGGTCGCCGGGCCCGATCGCCCAGCGGGGCCCCGACAGCAGGCGCACGAGGGCGGGGTTGGCGGTGACGTCGTCCAGCACCCGAAGAACCGCCACGACGTCGGCGACTTCGGGGAGGTCGAGCAGGCCCCCCAGCCCCACGATCTCCACGGGAACACCGCGCCGGAGGAGCTCGGTGTACACGGCCCCGATGTGCTCGTTGCGCCGGGTGAGCACCGCCACCTCCGACCAGCGGCGGACCGTGCCCTCCTCGTGGGCAGCCACGATGTGGTCGGCGACCCAGGCCACCTCCGTGGTCCACGTGTCGAACGCGGCCGTGACGATGTCGCCGGGCGGCGTTCCGACGGGGGCGACGAGGTCGGCGTCGATGCCGTCCCAACGGAGCTCCGGATCGGAGCGGAGGCTGGCGGCCAGGTCGTTGGCGGCGTCGAGGATGACCTGTCCGCTCCGCCGGTTGACCGTGAGGGCATAGGCCATCGCGGGCGACCCGTCTGCACGCAGGAAGGTGGACGCGAACGTCGTGATGTTGCTCGCCGCGGCCCCGCGCCAGCCGTAGATGGCCTGACAGGGGTCCCCGACCGCCGTGACCGGGTGCCCGCGGCCGTCCGCCGGAGCGCCGCCGCTGAACAGGTGCCGCAGCAGCTCGGCCTGCGCACTGGAGGTGTCCTGGTACTCGTCGAGCAGGACGACGCGGAACTCGGCCCGCAACGCGGCCGACACCTCCGGCGCCTCCCGCGCCAGTCGGGCCGCCACCGCCATCTGGTCGGCGAATTCGACGAGCCCGAGACGGCGCTTCAGGGCCGCGTACTCGTCGGCCAGGTCGGCGACCTCGGCGCGCTCGGACGCCGCCGCGGCGGCCTGGCGCAGGGCCACGTAGACGGCCCCGCGCCAGGTGGGGGCCTCGTCGACGGCCCGGAGGAACTCGACGGTGTGGGCGCGGACCGCGGAGGTGTCCTGCAGATGCGCGCTCAGGGCGCCGTCCAGCTCCAGGACGCGGTCGGTGACGCTGTCGGGCCGGAGCCGGCTGATGGACCGGAAGGGGCCCGGGGCTGCCGCCACCACACGGGAGGCGAACCGGTAGCGGGCGGCGCCGGTGATCATGCGCTGGTCGCCCTCCACGCCGATACGCAGGCCGTGGTCGTTGACGACACGGGCCGCGAAGGCGTCGTAGGTCATGACCAGTTGCTCGCCGGCATCGTCGACACCCGCGGCGTCCAGCACCCCCGACTTCAGCAACGCGGCTCGCACGCGGCCCGAGAGCTCGGCGGCGGCCTTGCGCGTGAACGTCAGGCCGAGCACCTGTTCGGGTCGGACGACCCCCGTCCCGACCAGCCACACGACGCGCGCCGCCATGACGGTC
>CAZZGU010000159.1:1885-5777 GCA_964653755.1 uncultured Nigerium sp.
GATGACGCCCGGCTCCAGCGGCGCTGCGATGGCGGCCAACTGCTGGTCGGAGAAGGCGATGCCCAGGGCGTCCGACACCTCCTCAGGCTCACGCAGGCGTCTCACGCGACCACCTGCCCCGACTTCGCCGGGCAACTGGACGCGAAGGGGCACGTCCCGCAGTGGGCTCCCGGGGTCGCATCCCAGCGCTCGGACGCCAGCGTGGCGCACGCCACGGCGAGGCGGTGGTGCACCCAGGTCGGGTGGCGGAGTTCGTCCTCGTCGTCGCTGAGGTGGGGAACGGCCCGGAGCGGTTCCTGCCCGAGCGTCTTCGGCAGGAACTCGTCACCGGCGCGCAGGAAGACCAATTCGCCGCCCGCACACGCCGTCGCGCCGGGCGCGACCGACGCGAAGGCCCCGGACTCCACGGCCAACTGGTAGAGACCCAGCTGTTCATGTCCGGCGACGGACGCCCCGGTCGGGACCGAGCGCGACGACTTGAAGTCGATGACGCGCAACTCCCCCGAGGCCAACCGCTCGAGCCGGTCCACCGTGCCGCGCACGGTGACCTCAGCGCCACCCACCTCGACGGCGAAGGTGAACGGCACCTCGGTGCCGACCACGTCGGCCGAGTCGTGAGCGTCGAACCAGTTCATCAGGCGTGTCACCGCCAGTTCCGCCTCGACGCGCTCGGACGCCGACAGCCAGGCGGCGGCGAAGGGCAGGGAGTCCCAGACCTGGTCCAGCCAGGCGAGAGCCTCCTCACGGCCCACGCCGTCCCGCGCGGCGTGTTCGGCGAGCGCGTGGATGACCGACCCGAACACTGCCCCGCTGGAGCGGCGGGGCTCGGCACGCGCCTCTCGTTCGAGGAAGTACCTGCGCGGGCACGCCAGCAGCGAGCTGAGCTGGCTCGGTGAGAGCGACAGCCGGCCTGGACGTGGCGCCGTCGGGGGGGAACTGGGCTCCCGCAGTCCCCACCAACGCGCGGGGTCGGCCTCCGCGGCCAGGGCGCGCCCGGCGTCGTCGGTCGCGGACGCGAGGCGCGCGAGCCTGGTGGCCGCCGCCGCGCGGAGTTCGTCGGACGCCTCGGGGTCCACCGCCGCCGACCGCAGGCTCGCGACCAGGGCCCTCAACGTGTGCAGACGTGGGGTTTCGGCCGCCTCCTCCCGTACACGGACCCCCAGCTCGGCCAGGAAGCGGGAGGGCTGGTCGGCCTCCCCGTCGGTGCCGGCGACCGCGCTCACCACGAGGCGGGACCCGGCCCGGGTGCAGGCGAGGTGGAACAGGCGACGCTCGGCTGCGACGAGGTCACGGGTCCGGACGCCTCCGACCAGCCCGTCGGGGGCGAGCCGCTCGGGATCCAGCAACGAACCGCGTCGCCGCACGTCGGGCCAGACCCCCTCCTGGACCCCCGGGACGATGACCAGGCTCCAGGCTCGTCCCTTGGCGCGGTGCGCCGTCATGACCCGGACGCCGCGGCCGCGCACGGCGGCCTCGCGCTGGGTGTCCGCGGGGATCTGCTGGTGGGAGACCTCCGCGAGGAAGGCGTGTGCGCCGCCCACTCCTCCGGGCGCGAGGGACGCGCCGGCAAGCACAAACAGGGCTCCCACTGCGTCCAGGTCGCGGTCGGCGCGTCGCGCGTCCTCGCCACCGCCGAGCGCGGCAGCCCGAAGGGTGGCGGGCCACGGCGTCCCCGACCACAGGTGCCACAGCACGTCCTCGGGGCGGCGCCCCTCCGCGACGAGGACGGCGGCCCCGGCCAGCAGATCCATGCGCTGGGCCATCACGTCGGCGGGACCGCCGACGACGCCCCGCCGCACCGCCCTGAGCGCCACGGCGTCGAGTCCCCCCCAGCCGGACGTCAGGAGGCGGTGCTCCTCGTCGGGGTCGGGCGTTCCGCCACGGGCTGCCACCTCCAGCGCCAGCAGCAGCGGCCGGACCGCGAGCTCCGCGGCCAGGCCGATCTCGTCTCCGGCAACCTCGACGGGCACGCCCGCGTCGAGGAGGGCGCGGGTCAGCGGAGGGATCTGGGCCCGCCCCGAGCGCACCAGCACCGCCATCTCACCCCAGTCGAGTCCGTCGTCGAGGTGGGCTGCTCGCAGCTCGGCGGCGACACGGGCCGCCTCGTCCGCCGGGGTGGCGAAGGTCCACACATCGACGCGGCCCGTCCCGGGCCCCCGGCCCGCCTGCTCGCGGAGCGCCAGGGCGAGCGCGGGCTCGGGAACGGGCGCGCCGAGGCGGCGCCGGACGCCGTGCGCTGCCCCGGTGAGTGCGGGGCCGCTGCGGTGATTGTCGGACAACACGAGTACGGCCACCTCACCGCCCGGGGGCGCGAAGAGCGCGCGGAAGGCCGCCGCGGGACGCGGGTGCGCTCCCCGGAACCGGTAGATCGCCGAGTCGGGGTCCGCCAGACCCACGACCGTCCCGCTCGCTGGCACCAGCGCCCGGACGAGCCCGAGTTGTGCCGGATCCAGCTCGGCCAGTTCGTCCACGATGAGGGCTCCGAAGGTGCCGCGCACGGCGTCCCCGACCTCCGGTCGGTCCAGGACGAGCCTGGCCCGGTGGACCAGTTCGGCGTAGTCGAGGACACCCTCGAGATCCAGGACGTCCAGATACTCGGCCATGAAGGCCCCCAACGTCTCCCACGCGGGCTCACCCGCCGCTGCCCCCAGCGCGGACACGTCCTCGGGATCGAGCCCCAGGTGCCGGGCGCGCGCCAGCACCGCGCGGACCTGGCGCGCGAACGAACCCGTCCGGTAGGCCTCGGCGAACCCCGCCGGCCAGCGCCCGGGCCCCCAGCCGGAGACGAGCTCCCGAATGCGGAACTCCTGCTCCGGGGCGGTCAGCAGCCGGGGCGGCCCGTCCTCGGGGTCGCCGTAGCGTTCCAGGAGCGACAGGCACAAGGCGTGCACCGTCATCACCGGCGGCTGCACGCTCGCCCGTCCGGACGCCAGCGTGACGCGGTCCCGGATCCCGGAGGCGGCCTGGCGTGCGTGGGTGAGCACGAGCGCGGGGGCGTGCCCCTCCCGCAACCGTCGTGCGGCCTCCTCGACCGCGAGGGTCGTCTTACCTGTCCCCGGCCCGCCGAGGACGAGCAGGGGGCGCCCCTCCCATGCCGCCAGTTCCACCATGCGCCCATCCCACCACACGCCACCGACAGAACCCGGACGTCCCGGCGCCCCCGCCTGGCTCGCGGGGGGCGAGCTAGCATGACCCACAGTCGCACCAAGGAGAGCCATGGAAGTCAAGGTCGGTATCCAGAACGTCCCCCGCGAGGTCTCCCTCGAGACCAAGCAGTCCGCGCAGGAGGTCGAGGAGTCGTTGGCACAGGCACTTGCCGACGGCGGCGTCCTCACGCTCACCGACGAGAAGGGACGCAGGGTGCTCATCCCGGCGGCGCAGATCGCCTACGTCGACCTCGGCCTCGAGCACCCCCGCGCCGTCGGGTTCGGCAGCGTCTAGTCCGCTGGGCTAGGATGGACGGGTACGCACACCATCGTGCGTCCCCGTCTCGCGCCCACCCGTGTGGTGCGGCGGGTTTCTGGCAAGAGTGAGGCACCACGCTGAGCGAGCACGCTGATCTGCCCCCGGCAGACGACAAGACCACCTTCGCCGATCTGGGAGTTCGTCCGGAGATCGTCGAGTCCCTCGCGAAGGTGGGTATCACCCACCCCTTCCCCATCCAGACGCTGTCGATCCCGATCGCCCTGAACGGAACCGACATGATCGGGCAGGCCCGGACCGGTACCGGCAAGACGCTTGCCTTCGGCATCACGCTGCTGCAGCGCATCACGGTCCCCACCGATGAGGGCTACGACCGCCTCAAGGCACCGGGCAAGCCGCAGGCCTTCGTGATGACCCCCACCCGCGAGCTCGCCCTCCAGATCACCGGCGACCTTGTGGCGGCCTCCCA